>NZ_JAMXSL010000051.1:0-12797 GCF_026131715.1 Anaerococcus sp. NML200537
ATTTTTAACCAATTAAAACTAAATGATTTTTCAGATTTTAGAAAAGATGAAATGAAAAAGACAGAAAAAGAATTAATTGAAAAGGGGTTCTTAGAAGAAGCTGACGAAAAAACAAAGACAGCTATAGAAGAAATTTTAAAAATAAATCCACTTCTAGAAGATTATGAAATTAAATTTAACTAAATAAAGACGCTTAGGATAGGCAACTATTCTAAACGTCTTTTTTAGTTGTGTATTAGTTAATAAGATATTTAATTAAAATCCCATGTTTGCAACAAACTTTCCAATTACATAGCCAAATTTATAGAAAAGTAAGATAAGTAGCAATGCGATAAGAATTTTGTAAGAAGTTGGATAAGATTTTTTATAATTTTTTATGTAGTCCATAATTTTCCTCCATTAAAAGTAAGTATACGTTTTATGATAAAAAGTTCAATTTATGTTGTATTTTAATATCATAGCACCCTAAAGACTATAAGGTCAAATTATATATAAGGGTAAGCAAAGGATAAAGGATTATTTGATGGATAATATAAATTGGCATAGAGTATTTACCAATTTTTGCTAAAATATTTTCTCTTCCTACATAGGAAAAAAAGTTCTTATCTATTAGATAAGATCCCAATGAAAGACCTGCTAAATAGGCGAAAACCCAGGGAAGAAGAGGGAAGTAGTCATTTGAATAAAATTCTAAAGATGGAAAGCCTAGGAAAAATAAATTCCTATCATAAAGAGCCTTGAAAAAGCCAATCTTATAAAGACTTGCACTTGGTATCTTGTAGGAAAAGGTAAAGAGCAAGATAAAAATTGGCCACAATTTTTGACTAAGCTTATCTTTTAAAAGTCCTCCTATTATCATACATAAACCAAGCCCGTTTAAAACTCCCCAGATTATTAGCTGTTCCTTAGCAAAAACATAAGTAATAAGGCTTATAGCAAAACCTAAAATACTGGTTTTGATGCCTCTTGTTATATTTTTCTTTTTAGATAGAAAATTTGAAGTGATGCCTGAAATTAGGAAAAATGAGACAGCAATTGATAATTGCCAGATTTTATTAAATATTGTTCCGTCATAAAATTCTAGTCTCCAGTAATAATTTATATTATAAAATAAATGGAATAAAACCATTGAAATAATAGTAAAGCCCCTAAGGCTGTCGATAATGTGTATTCTTTTCATAAAAACTCCTGTCTTAATTATAACATAAGGTAGAATAAACTTATAAGAAATTTTGGAGGGAAAATGAAAACTTTTGATGATTATTTAGATTATTTGTATGGAAGGAGCGGGTCTAATGGCAAGCCAGGCCTTGATAAGATTAGGATGCTTTTGGATCTACTAGACAATCCACAAGATAAGATACAAACTATTCATATAGCAGGTACTAATGGCAAGGGATCAACAGCAAAAATGCTCGCAAGCGTTTTGGCAAAAAAATATAAGTGTGGCATATTTACCTCTCCTTATATGGAAGAAATCACTGAAGAGATATCTATAAATGGTATAGATATAACAAAAAAAGACTTCATGGCATATACAGACAGGATAAAAGTCTACGTTGATAGATTAGATGAAGAAGGCCACCATGTGACCTATTTTGAATTTATCACGGCTATCATGTTTTTATATTTTTATGAAGAGGGCGTAGATGTAGCAGTTATCGAGGTTGGCCTTGGCGGCATATTTGATTCTACAAATGTAATAAAAAAACCACTTGCTTGTCTAATCACATCTATATCTATGGATCATACAAATATTTTGGGAGATACCTTAGGAGAGATTGCCTCAAATAAGGCAGGAATTATTAAGGAAGGTGTGCCAGTCTATGTTTATTCTCAAAAAGATGAGGCAATGAATGTGATAAGGGATGTGGCAAAGATTAAAAATGCCAAGCTTAGTGTTCTTAATGAAGATGAGATAAAAATTATAAAATCAGATATATCTGGCAATGAATTTATTTATAAAGACCACCATATTAAGACCAGCCTAAGGGGCAGGCATCAAATTCTAAATGCCTCTTTAGCCTTACTTGCCCTAGATGGCCTGAAGGATCAATTTAAGCTAAGCCAAAAAGATATAGAAGAAGGGATATTTGAAGCCTATAATCCTGGTAGGGTTGAGCTTATAAATGAGAATCCAAGAATCCTCGTAGATGGCAGCCACAACAAGGAATCCATAGATGCCCTAATAGAAAGCCTAGGTCAGTTTTCCTATGATAAATTAATAATCGGTTTTTCAGTTTTGGGAGATAAGGACCACAAGTATATCATAGAAAAAATCGGAAAATTAGCAGATAAGCTTGTAATCACCTTTATAGATGATAATCCAAGAGCTCTCGATACTGAGTCCATAAGAAAGGAAGCAGAAGAATTTGTAAAGGATATTGAAATACTTGAAAAAATCGAAGATGCCTATGCTTATACTAAATCTTCTGCAGGAGAAGATGACCTTATAGTTTGGTGTGGGTCCTTATATCTTGTAGGTAAGATTCTTACTATAAACAAGGCAGATAAGTGAAATAACTAAAGATTATATGAATATAAAACTGCTAGTGGCAAATTTTGTCATCTAGCAGTTTTATTTATTTGATAAACTTGGGTGAAAAATTCCGAAGGAAGAGCCTTTTTACCATTTCTTCTTTTAATTGTAAGTATAAATAAGGATTCCCTGGCTCTGGTCATGGCAACATAAAATATTCTTCTTTCTTCTTCCATAGCCACATCTGGATTTTCATCATAATTTATCATAGGAAATTCGTTTTTAATCATATCAATTATAAAAACCCTATCATATTCAAGACCTTTGGACTTATGGATTGTCGTTAATATTAATGGATTTCCCAGAGATAATTTTATTTTGTCTTTTACTAGGCCAATCTTATCATAAAAGTCATTTATATTTTTTAGGCCTTTAGAAAAGTTGATTAAAGACTCTATGTATAGATCTTTATTTACATTTTCTTCAGCAAATTTATTTGACCTTAGCGACGCATAAGATTTGTAAGATAGATAGTTATAAATATATGAGATTTTCCTATCTAGGGATAATTTCCTTATGTGCTTCAATTTTTTTTCAATCTGATAGAGATTTTCTCTTCTATCATAGTCAAGAATATCATAAAAATAAGAAAATACATCAAGCCTAGATGGTTTACTCGCAAGAGCTTCTATCTCGGATTTTTTTAGATAGGTTGATATCTTGTAGTAGATATTTGTAAAAGCTTCAACATCATTAAAATCTTCTGAAAATCTAATCACATCAAAGATATCTTCAATAATTTGAGATTCAAAAAAATTAAGGAAATCTTCGCTAATAGTAAAGTCTATGTCATCTTCTAACAAAAATGAAATAAGGTTAATAGCCGAAATATTATTTCTAAAAATAATGGCATTTGTATTTGTTGGGTCTAAGTTTTTTATAATAAAGTCATACTCATCCTTAGAATCTTTAAGGTATTTAGTTATGATTTTTTCTCCAGAAGTTTTATTACTAATAATATCTTTCTGGTACCTATTTTTATTTAATTTAATAAATTCATTGGCAAGCTTAGAAATATTTGCGCTTGACCTGTGATTTTCATTCATAATTATTATTTCAGAATCAGGGTAGTATTTTTTAAAATTTAAAAGATATTCAGGCTCAGCTGCCCTGAAAGAATAGATAGACTGGTCATCATCGGCTACAACCATCAAGTTATTATTTTTAGACACTATCATATTAAGAATTTTAAATTGCAAAATTGAGCTATCTTGGCCTTCATCAAGCTGAAAATATTGGTATTTTCTTTGTATTGACCTTAAGAGTCTAGGATTTTCTTCAAGGAGCCTTAGTGCTATTAATTGCATATCATCAAAATCGATAAAATGATTTTCCTTCTTAAACCTCTCGTACTCATTAAATATTTCTTTGATATTTTTTATCCTTACCTTATCTAGGTATGACAAATCAAGCAGAGCGTTTTTCATGTAAGATGTTTCTGTAAAAAAAGTTTCTACATCTTCCCTTGAAAGTTTTTTATTGTTAATGCTCTTATATATGTCTCTTACCAGGTGGTATTTGTTATAGGAATCACTTGCTTCGATGAGTCTTAATTCTCTATTATATTTTTTTAGGTAATTTCTTATAATTAGGTAGCAAAAGGCGTGGATTGTCATGAAATTACTATCGCTTGTTCCAAATCGATTTTTCATATCTTGTGATTGGGTTTTTGAAAAAGTTAGGGTTAAAATTTTTTGTGAATCAACATTTTTTGATAAAATTTTAATCCTTTCTAAAAGCATAGTAGTCTTGCCTGCGCCAGGCACTGCAAGGACTAGACAAGGTCCATCCTTAAATTCTGCTGCCTTTTTTTGTATGTTAGTTAAGTTCATATTATTATTTTACCATATTTAATTTTTTTAAAATGTGATACAATAGAAGTAGAATAATAATATGGGGGAAAATATGCTTACAACACAATTTTTAAAATCAAGAACTTCAACAAGAGATTTCAAAGACACTAAACTTGATGAAGGAACATTAGAAAAAGTTTACAAAATGGTAGATGAGGAAATAGTAAAGTTAGGTAAGGATGACCTAGCCTTTATAGTACAAAGTGATGGAGAAAGCGTTTATAAGGCGCTTGATGGTCTAGCTGGCTATAGGGGAGTAATGATCAAGGCACCAGCCTATCTTGCCCTAAATACTCTAAATGACAATCCAGCTTCACTTGTAAAGGGAGCTTATGGAGTAGAAGAATTAATCACAAAGCTAAATGCTTTAGGACTTGGCACTTGCTGGATTACAGTGAGTGATGTAGATCCTGAAGTGAAAAAATCTATCTTTAACTATGATGGTGGCCACTTAAATCTATTACTAGCAGTTGGATATCCAGTAGATGAAAGTGTTAGAGAACACCAATTTGATGATAGACTTGGAATCGGTGAATTTGTTTACATGGATAGGTTAGGAAATTCAGCAACAAACGAAGACTTAGAGCAAAGAGGCCTAGAAGATATATTTGCTTATGCTAGATTTGCACCATCAGCCTACAATGCTCAACCTTGGAGATTTGTAGTTGTAGATGATTTAATAAATCTATACATCAAAGACTACAAGGGAGATGTTAACCTACTAGATGCAGGTATAATAATGTATTATATAGACAAACTAGGAGAATCTATCTCAATGGGTTCAAATTGGGAAATAGAACCTAAGATAAATAATGACGAATACGTCTATATAGCTAGCAAAAGACTATAAGATAAGGGCGCTTTGGCGTCCTTTTTTAAGGAGAGTGATATATTGATTAGAATATACAATGAAAAACAATTTGAAAAAATGAGGGCTGCTGCAGAAATTTTGTGTAAAACCCACCTAGCTCTCAGAAAAGTTATAAAAGAGGGCAGAACAACCCTAGAATTAGATAAATTTGCAAATAAATTTATCATAGACCACTGCAAGGCTATCCCTGCTCAGCTTGGTTATAGCGGATTTCCTTTTACCCTTTGTACATCTGTAAATGATGAAATCTGCCATGGCTATCCTACAGATAGGCCTTTAAAAGAGGGAGATATCTTATCAATAGATAATGTTGTAAACCTTGATGGAGGGCTTGCTGACTCTTGCTGGACTTATACGATCGGTAAGATGAGTGAGGAAGATCAAAAGCTAGTAGATGTGAATCTCGAATCCCTAAATAGGGCTATTAAAGTAGCTGTACCTGGAAACAGGATAGGTGATATTGGAGCTGCCATCCAAGCATATGTAGAGGGTGAAAATGGATTTTCTGTAATAAGAGATTTTATAGGCCATGGAATTGGTAAGGAAATGCATGAAGACCCACAAGTTCCTCACTACGGAATAGCTGGACGTGGTCCAAGGATTCAAGCGGGAATGGTATTTACAATTGAACCAATGATCGCTATCGGTGATTGGCATATGAAGCTTGATGATAATGGCTGGACTGCAAGAACAGTTGATGGTTCAAAGGTAAGCCAATTTGAACACCAATTAATAATCCATGAAGATGGCCCAGAAATTATAACTGACCAAAGCAAATACTCTTTAGATGAGAGCGACCTAGAGTTTATTGAAAATTATAAATTTTAAATAAAAAATCTACCTGCGAGGGTAGATTTTTTATTTATCTAAATTAAGTTTTATTTGATTTTTAGTTTTTTCTCTTTCTTTCATTTTGTCATTATAACATGATCTGCAAAGGGGTTCATACAGATTTTGGGCTCCGATTTGGATTCTTGAATCATCGCTTGATTTCCTATAAGATGCCCAAGCATCTTCTCCACATGATGCACAAATGGCATGGTGTTTTATAAGTTCATCAGCTAGGGGCATAATCTCTTTTATAATCTCAAATGGTCTAGTCTTATAGTCCATATCAAGGCCTGATACTACGATTGTGATATTCATAGCCATTAGCTTATTAAATATATCCACTACTTCGCTAGGATCATTTGGGAAAAATTGCAATTCGTCAATACCTATAGCATCTATCTCATGGTCTCTGGCATAGTTTAGGATTTCATTTAAATCTTCAACTTTTATGGCATCAAGACTTAAGTTATCGTGAGTTACTATTTGCTTGTCTCCATCTCTATCATCTATTGATGGTTTAAAAGCGACAACCTTGTAGTTTGCAATGTTCATCCTATAAAGCTCTCTCCAAAGGGAGGTTGTCTTACCTGAAAACATTGAGCCGGTATGAACTATCAATTTTCCTTGTTTTTTCATATTTCTATACATTATACGTTAAATTTAAAGTTTACTACATCGCCATCTTGCATGATATATTCCTTACCTTCCATGCGGAGCTTACCCATTTCCTTGGCGTGGTTGACAGAGCCAGCTTCTATTAGGTCTTCGTAAGAAATTATATCAGCCATGATGAAGCCTCTTGAGATATCTGTATGGATTTTACCAGCTGCATCAACTGCCTTGGTACCCTTGGTAATTGTCCAAGCACGAGTTTCCATTTCACCTGTTGTTAGGAAGGAAATTAGGTTTAGGGTATTGTAGGAATCTTTTATAACTTTATCTGTACCAGATTCTTCAAGACCAATCATCGCAAGGAATTCTTCTCTTTCTTCTTCTGTATCAAGTTCTGAGATTTCTTGCTCAATTTTTGCAGATACTACTGATACTTCAGCATTTTCTGTCTTAGCAAATTCTCTTACCTTTTCAACATATGGATTTCCTTCTCCATCATTTGCTGCATCATCTTCATTGACATTACATACATAAATTATTGGCTTGGTTGATAGGAGTTGGTAGCTTCTTAGAAGTTTTTTCTCCTCATCGTTGAGTTCTAGGATCCTTGCGGACTTTCCTGCTTCAAGGACTTCGACGATTTTTTCTAAAACTTCAACCTCAGCTCTGGCTGACTTATCAGCCCTTGCTACTTTTCTTTTCTTTTCAAGAACCTTATCTACGAGTTCAAGGTCAGCTAATATTAGCTCGAGGTTGATTGTTTCTATATCACGTAAGGGATCTACTGACCCATCAACGTGGGTTACATTTGGGTCATCAAAGCATCTTAAAACTTCTACTATTGCATCAGTTTCCCTGATATTTGATAAAAATTTGTTACCCAAACCTTCACCCTTACTTGCACCTTTTACAAGGCCAGCTATATCGTAGAATTCAACTACTGCTGGTAGGATTCTTTTTGAATTAGAAATTTTTGATAAGGCTTCTAATCTTTCATCAGGTACATTTACAAGTCCCACATTTGGATCTATTGTAGCGAAAGGATAATTTGCTACTAGGGCACCTGCTTTTGTAATGGCATTAAATAATGTTGATTTACCAACATTAGGTAGGCCGACTATTCCAAGTTTCATCTTATTCACACTCTCTTTACTCTTATTTCTATAACGATAATATTATAATGGATTTAAAGAAAAAATCAATTGTATTAAGCTCTTATTATCTGTTATCTCTATTACAATACAAATAGCAATTATCGTAAATAAGGATAAAGTATTATTATAAGCAAATGTATTTAATCATAAGGAGATTTTATGAATATAAATAGTAGAATAGAAAAATTAAGAAAAATGATGCAAGATAGGAAAATTGATGCCTATATCATTCCAACATCAGATCCTCACCAATCAGAGTATTTAGCTGATTATTACAAGACTAGAGAATTTATCTCAGGCTTTACTGGCTCTGCTGGAACTGCTGTTGTTACCCTTAAAGAAGCGAAATTATGGACAGATTCAAGATATTTCTTGCAAGCAAATAAAGAGCTAGCCAACTCTGAATTTGAGCTAATGAAAATTGGGGTAGAGGGATATCCAAGTATATTAGAATATTTGGATGCTAATATTCCAGAATTTGGCAAAATAGGCTTTGATGGCCAGTGTTATTCTGTAACAGGTTATAAGGAGCTTTCAGAAAATATGGGAGCTAGGGTATTGGTATCAGACCTAGACTATATATCAAAAATCTGGCAAGATAGGCCTACTTTACCAAAGGATAAGGTTTGGATTCATGAAGAAAAATATTCAGGCCAAAGTCTTTCTGAAAAATTAAGCATCTTGAGAGAAAAAATACAAAATCAAGGTTATGATTACACCTTTATTGGCAGTCCAGAAGATATTTGCTACTTATTAAATATCAGGGGCAATGATGTAGATTACAACCCAGTAGTTTTATCTTATATGCTAATTTCTGAAGAGAAGGCCTATCTATGTATTGATGAAGATAAGCTAGATAGTGATGTTAAATCTTACTTGGAAGAAAGTGGAATCACAATTTATTCATATGGATATATTTACCAACTCCTTAAAAATATTGAAGGAAAAAATAGGATTTACTTAGATCCAAATAGAACAAATGTCTCCATTTATGATTCAATAAATGCAAATGTAAAGATTGGCCAAGGAACTAACTTTACAACCTATATGAAGGCCATAAAGACAGATAAGGAAATAGAAAATATTAAAAAGGCCTATATCTACGATGGGGTAAGTCTTGTTAAATTCTTTAATTGGCTTGAAATTGGTGCTAAGACAGGCAGTCTTAATGAGCTTGTGGCTAGCAAAAAACTCCATGATCTAAGAGCTGAAAATGAATCCTTTATCGAAGATTCTTTTGAAACTATAGCAGGCTATAAGGAAAATGCTGCAATAGTCCACTATGCTCCATCAGTTACTGGTTCAAAGACAATAGAGAGTCTTGGAATGATTCTAGTGGATTCAGGTGGTCACTATAAAGAGGGCACTACAGATATTACAAGAACAGTAGCATTAGGAAACTTAAAAGAAGATGAGAAAATCGACTACACACTCGTTCTAAAATCATTCTTGACCTTATTTTTAGCCAAGTTTAAAAATAAAACCAAGGGTGATAGGCTCGATGCTTTAGCAAAATATCCTCTATGGAAAGCTGGCAAGGACTTCTTCCACGGAACAGGCCATGGAGTAGGCTATGTCCTTACAGTTCACGAAGGGCCACAAGCTATTTCAGAGAAAAATAGGGTGGAATTTGTAGAAAATATGACCACATCAATAGAGCCAGGTCTTTATATAGAAGATTCTCACGGTATCAGGATTGAAAATGAAGCCTATGTTAAAAAAGCTTTTGAAAATGAATTTGGATCATTTTTAGAATTTGAAAGTCTAACCATTGTTCCAATTGATACCAGACCAGTAAAGATTTCTATGCTAACAAGTGAAGAGATTGATTGGTTAAATGCTTATAATAAAAAGTGTTATGACCTTTTAAGTCCATATCTTGATGGCGATGACCTAGAATATTTGAAGGAGAGATGTAAGGAAATTTGACAAGCAAAAGATTAAGAGAAAAACTCAAGGAATTACCTGACAAACCCGGTGTATATATAATGAGAAATGTAGATGGTGATATAATTTATGTCGGCAAGGCTATTTCTCTAAAAAGAAGGGTTAGGCAATACTTTGATAACAACAAGAACAAGGGTGCTAAGGTTCTTGCTATGGTTAGCCATATCCAGGACTTCGAATATATCATTGTTCAAAATGAAGTCGAAGCCCTAGTTCTTGAATCTAACTTAATAAAGAAAAACAGACCGAAATATAATATTGTCCTAAGAGATGACAAGCAATATCCATATATCAAGATTACTAGAGAAAAATTTCCCAGAATTCAAAAGGTAAGACAGGTTAAAAAGGATGGGGCAGATTATTTCGGTCCCTATCCTGATGCCTATGCTGTAAATGATGCTATAGATTTGTTTAACCTATATTATCCTTTTAGGACTTGCAATCTTAACTTTGACAAGGGTCAAAGACTAGATAGACCATGCCTTAATTATTTTATAAAACGATGCAAGGGGCCATGTATAGACAAGGAAGATGAGACTAGATATCTTCAAGCTATGGATGATGTGAGGCGTTTTTTAGACCATAAGGATAGAACGATACCTGATAAGGTACTTTCCTTAATGAATGAGGAAAGTTCAAAATTAAACTTTGAGATGGCAGCTAAATATAGGGATTGGTATAGGGCTCTTTCTATAATTTCTGAAAAGCAGTTTGTAACAGAGACAACAGGCGAAGATATAGATATAATTGCTATGTCTAAGGGCATTTCAACAATCATCATGCAGGTATTTTTCATGAGAAAGGGCCAGATTGTTGATAGAGAACATTTTGTAATAAAAAATGAATTTGCTGATAGTGAGGCAGAAATTATGTCTTCATTCCTAAAGCAATTTTACTTAGATATCCTTTATATACCTAAGGAAATTTTAGTCGGATGCCTACCTAATGAATTGGAATCAATAAATGAATACTTAAATCAGAAAAAAGGCTCAAAGGTAGCTATTTCTCAGCCAAAACTCGGCAGGAAATTTGAACTAATAAATATGGCAGCTAGAAATGCCCATGATATGAGGGTTAAATATGAGAAACGCCTTGATCAAAAAGAACGTAATAAATCTAGCGGCCTTAGCCAACTAAAAGAAATACTAAATATTAACAAGATTAATAGGATTGAAGCCTATGATATATCTAATACTTCTGGGGTCCAATCAGTTGGTTCTATGGTCGTTTTTGAAAATGGTGTTCAGGCTCCAAAGGAATATAGGAAATTTAAGATAAAAACAGTAGAAGGACCAAACGACTATGCTTCACTTGAAGAAGTCTTAACTAGAAGGCTTAATAATGCTAAAAAGGATATAGCTAAGGGCAATACCCATACCGGATTTGGCAGACTTCCTGATCTTATCTTGATGGATGGTGGCAAGGGTCAGGTATCTATTGCGAATAAAGTCCTTAATGATCTTGATATGAATATAAAAGTAGCTGGTCTTGTAAAAGATGACAAGCATACCACAAGGGCTATTATTTATAATAATGAAGAGATTCCAATCAAAAGACGTGATCCAGTTTATAAGTTAATCTATGAAATCCAAGAAGAAGCTCACAGATTTGCTATAAATTATCATAGATCACTTATGAGAAAAACTATGAAAAAATCTGAGCTTGACAATATAAAGGGTGTAGGTGAGAAAACAAAAGCCAATTTATATGCTCACTTTAAGACTATTGCCAACATGAAAAAGGCGAGTGTAGAAGAACTAATGGAAGTTCCTCTAGTAGGCAAGCAAGCGGCCCTTGAAATCTATAAATATTTAAAGCTGAAAGGATAGTAAATGACTGAAGTACAAAATATTGACGATAAAAGTGAACACATTGAAGAAGAGGTTAGCAAGGGTGAAGCCAAGAAAACCATTAAACTTCATACTGTTGTTGAGAATTTAGGCCTTGAAATAATAAGCCAATCGACAGACTATCTTGAAATTGATCTGGAAAATGCTGATGTAAACAGACCTGGCTTACAGCTTACTGGCTATATGGAAGAATTTCCTTATAAGAGACTCCAAGTAATAGGCAAAGTAGAATACACCTACCTAACAAGTCTAGATAGTAAGATGCAATATGAAAGATTTAGGGGGATTTTGTCCTACAAGATACCTGCAGTAATATTTTCATCTAATCGTGAAATAAATAAAGACATAATTGACCTTGCAAGATATTATGATGTAACTCTACTTAGGTCACCAGTTAAGACTACTAAGTTAATATCAGACATCTCCGACCAACTAGAATACCAACTTGCTCCATCAACAAATGTTCACGGAGAGCTTCTGGAAGTATTTGGTGTGGGAATACTTATCATGGGTAAGTCATCTGTTGGTAAGTCTGAGACAGCCCTTGAGCTAGTAAATAGGGGCCACAGGCTAGTAGCTGATGACATGGTTGACATATCAGCAATAGATAATAAACTAATTGGACGAGCTCCTGAAAATATAAGACACTTTATGGAAATTAGGGGCCTTGGCATAATCAACGTTAGAAGATTATATGGTACAGGTTCGGTTAAGTTTGATACAAATATTGATTTAGTAGTTGAACTTGAGCAATGGAAGGATGATTTTGAATACGATAGGCTTGGAATTGACCAACACCACATAGAGCTTCTTGATGTAAGTGTTCCTCATTTAGTTGTTCCTGTTAGGGCTGGTAGAAACCTTGCTCTAATAATTGAGGTAGCAGCAATGAACCAAAGAGAGAAGAATTATGGTTATAATGCAGCCAAAGTAATGACTGATAACATTTTCCATCCTGAAAGAATTCATGATGATCAAATATAATAATTAAAAATATGTAAATTATGGACCCCAAATGACCTGAACCCGTAAACACGGAATAATTTAATAATATTTTAAGCGGAATGTAATCTGTACATAACAGGGGACATTCCGTTTAATTTTGTTTTAATCCTATCCTCATTGTACCATCTAATATAT
>NZ_JAMXSL010000052.1:0-11884 GCF_026131715.1 Anaerococcus sp. NML200537
GAAAAAAAGTCCTAATTTAAGCCAAAAGGCCAAGAAGAAAAATATTTTAAAAAATTAGATTTTATAAAAAAGAATATAAAGAAACCCTAGCCAAGCTAGGGTTAATAGTGTAATAGTAGTTAATATTTAGTTAAATGTATTTGTGGGATTTGCAAGTCATAGCTTGGCTATGGCTATTTTCATAGACTAATGAGCCTATTAATCGTATAGGCCTGCATCCTCCATTACCTTTCTTAGGGTAGCGGCAGACTTGTCCATTCTTTCTTGTTCTGTATCTGTTAAAGGCACGTCGATTACCCATTTTGCCCCATCCTTGCCGATTACTGTTGGCACTCCTATATAGATATCCTTTTGGCCATATTCGCCATCAAGATAGGATGATGTTGAGTAAACTGCCTTCTCATCATTGATTATAGCTTGGGCTAGGCGGGCAAGGGCTCCTCCTATTCCGTAGAAGGTTGCGCCCTTCTTATTAATAATCTCATAGGCTGCGTTTTTAACCTTATCGAAAGTAGCTAATAGCTCCATCTCATCGACTTGCGAATGCTTAGACACCCATTCGTATAGTGGAAGGCCACCTATATTTGTATGGCTCCAAACAGGGAATTCTGTATCTCCGTGCTCACCTAGGATATAGGTATCCACACTTCTTGGATCGATACCAACAAGCTTGGCTATTTCCTTCTTAAACCTAGATGTATCAAGGCTTGTACCAGATCCTATAACCTTGTTGCAGTCTGCACCTGAATATTTCCAGGTAGCGTAAGTTAGGATATCAACAGGGTTAGCAGCTACTAGGTAGATTCCTTCAAATCCTGAATCCTTAATCTTGCCAATCATATCCTTAAAAATCTTCAAATTCTTATCTACAAGGTCTAGACGAGTTTCGCCTGGTTTTTGTGGTGCACCTGCTGTAATTACAACAAGCTCAGCATCAGCACAATCGCTATAGTTAGCCTTATAAATCTTCTTAGGTCTTGCAAAACTTAAAACATCAGATAAGTCCATGGCATCTCCCTCAGCCTTATCCTCATTGATATCTATAATTCCAAGCTCTCTGCCGATACCCCAAAGGGTAGCAGCATAGGCAAAAGATGAACCAACAGCTCCATCACCAATTAATATAATCTTACTATCTTTAATCATTATTTTTCCTTTCAATCTATTCTACTCAACGTTTCTATAATAATTTTATCAAAAATATAAAAAATTACTATGACCTAGGTCACAAAAAAGAAAAAATTTATTAAAGAGAATCGAGAACTTCCCTCGCCATCTCAATTTCTATCCCGACCGCATAAGAATAATCAGAAAAAGCCCCTCCAAAATTATTATAGGAGGTCTCTGTTTGGTAATAATCTCTAGCTGACATATGGAAAGACTCAATCCCAGTTTTTTCGTAAATCCCCTTAATATTTGAAGAATTTATTCCAGAACCAGCCATGATTTCGATTTTATGGCCATATTTTTCTTGCAAATCTCTTATTAAATCTAGGCCATCTATAGCCTTAGGCTTCTTGCCAGATGTAAGAATTCGCTCAACTCCCATCTTAATCAAAGCTTCAACCTGATCTTCCCCACCAATTGAATAATCAAAGGCCCTGTGAAAGGCCACAGACTTTGGATAGGCCAGATAGACAAGTTCTTTCATAGTTTCTATATCAATTTTGCCATCAGCATCAAGGACACCAAAGACAAAGCCATGGATCTTCATATCCTTAAAGGCCATAATCTCCTCTTTCATCTGGGCAATTTCTAGCCCATCATAGGTAAAATGCCCAGGACGAGGCCTAATCATCACATATTTTTCAATATCAAATTCTTCACAAAGCCTCACAAGACCAATAGATGGAGTAAGGCCATCCAGGTCAAGAGCTGAACAAATCTCAACCCTATCAGCCCCAGCCACTACAGCTGAAATCATCGAATCATAAGAATCAATACACACTTCTAATTTCATAAGCCCTCCTAAATATTATCCTGCCTCAAATTCTTATAAAGGCCTGGTATAAATAGTCCCAAGACCTCTTTTTGTATATCCTTATTGTCCAAAAGCAAGCTATAAAAATCCCTATTTTGGTCAAAGCCAGCAATCAAGGCATCTTCTACATCAGAATAGAAGGAAAATCTAAAGTCATCCTCGCTATTATTTCTCGCTGACTTTCTAAGGTCATCAGACCTCATCATCAGGTCCCTAATCTGCATGATAGCCCTTGATGCCTCATCCACATCCAGATTCAAACCAGTCCTAGCATTGATATCATCAATTATTTCAGAAAGCTTTTTCTTATTATCAGACCCTAGGCTTCCCCCTCGCATATTCATGGTTTCATAGGTCGCATATTACTGGAGGACATCGATGATAAAGCCCTCCTCGATGGCTTGCTTCATGGAATATAGGTGAAAGGCCAGCTCTCGGCCCTGCCTATCCTTGCTTCAAAACATCTTATATTTTTAAATTACCTTTAGAAAAATTTATGGTAGAAGCATGAAGAATCTTTCAAATCCCAAGCGCCTTGTTTTACATAAAAATTATAGGCTCGAGAATTTTTTAAAGTAGTGAAAAATGCACCGCTTATACCTCTTTCCTGCAATTCTTTTATACTTGTTTGGTAAAGTTTTTTTGCCAGACCTGTCCCCCTATATTCTTCAGAAATGAAAAACTCATCAATATAAAAAGTTGATTCAGTCGCATATCTTCTTATATGACCAATTATTGCACCAATTATTTTATTTCCATCGACAATTAGATTGCCAAAAAATTTAGGAAAATCTGAAATATCGGTTAAAGATTCTAGGGCTGTTTCTGCTGTCCATTTATCATTCCAAGGTGGACCATTATAGACATCTACCATTAACTTTGCTAATTCTTCTAAATCTGATTTTGATATTTTTCTAATTTCCAAATTTTTCTCCTCGAGATTTCTTAATCAAATTTATTTTATAATCCCAGTAACACCACTAGCCAAGCTTGGACTATGGATACTATTGGAATTAGTAATGGCATCAAGATAAAATGTTCCTTAATGGCCAAATGTTTCATCCAATTTCCAAATTTGTAGTCCTCATGCCCTTCTGTGCCTGGTATGACTATCCTATCCTTGTACTTTCCTTGGAATAAAAGTATATCCAACAAAAGGAAATCTCCAAAGTTTAATATTATCCACTGAATATAGCTCATCCAGAAAAGATCTCTAAGTCCTCTTGTTCCCGTATGTAAAAGAGAGGCCACTCCATATATCAAACATATTATTGAAATTACATATGTAAGTATGAAATTTATTCTTTTTTCTCCCTTTGTCATTTTTACTGGAGCCGAATTTTGAATTGCCTTTGGATAAGAATCGAAGAAAAATCTTGGGTTAATCAGTACAAAAGCTGCCACTGAACCGTTAAAGATAGCAGCCATTGCAATTCCATCTAATATTGCTCTTGTTATATCCATAATATTCTCCTTATTTATTTTCTAAAAAGTTTTTTAGTTTCTTAGCGTATTCTTGAGGGTGTTCGTGGAGAAATTGTCCGTGGCCCATTCCTTCAAATACTGCCTTTGCATTTTCTACCTTTGCATACTCAAGCATCTGATCCTTGTTCTTTAAAACATTTTTTGACCCCAAGAAGTCTTACTATTTCTGATGCAATTTTATAAGTCAAACTCATTTCACACCTTCATTAATAATCATTTATAAGTTTTTACCAATACTTATTTTTGTAACTTAACTTTATTCTCTATCGCCTGTAATAAAATAATCACAACAATCTGCTCCATTTGCTATGGTATCTTTTCTGTGAAGTATTCCATGCTCAAGACTTATCATAAGCTCATCAAGCTCACAAAATAGGGGCATTAATTCATCGACACCCAGCTTCTTTGTGTAAGCACAAATGGGACAGCGTGTAATTCTATAATAACAAGCACCCTCATAGGGTTCTCCCACAAAATCAACCTTAAAGGATGTAGGATAGAGCTTTTCTTTTTCATCTGTATACCACTTGTAATACTTAAGAATATTTTTCTTATTGGCCTGTTTGCCAATCTTAGTATTGAGGTTGATTAAAGAAAAATACCATTTAAAAGAATAAAGAGTTCTTCGCATCATCTCTTGAATGATTTCTGGTGAAATTTTTTTCTCACTTGCTATATATGGAGCAACAAAGACAAGGGCGAACATCTCATTGTATGCCATTGGATTGTCATCGCCGATATCATCTGCCTCTTCTATTAATTTTCGATAAATTTTTTTACTCTTCTTAATAATTTCTGAACTATATACTTTATCATACTTTTCTGTAAGAACTTTCTTCATTGGACCTTTAAATAATAAGAAATAAAAAGCTTTGTATTTCATCTTGCACACCCTATCAACTTTCTAAATTTGTCTAATAATTTATATACAATTTTATTTTCTCCCAATAAGAAGAGTTGAGCCGTAAAGTCCCAAGAATAAGGCTTCTTTGTGACCCATAAAAAGCCCCTTTGTTGTATCAATTAATTGCACATCTTCGTAGCCGTCTTTTTTAAGCTTTTCGATAAATTTATTCATATCTCCGTATCTTGACTTGCTCATCAGATCATGGATGACAAAAACTCCACCTTTTTTTAGCACACGCAATGTCTCCAGTAAAAGTTTTTGTTTGTTTTTCCCACTTATATTGTGATAAACGTAGTTGCTTGTTACTGCATCAAAACTTTCATCTTCAAACGGAAAATCCACTGCATTTCCTTCTTCAAATCTCACATTCTCTACTCCCTCTAATTTTGCATTATTTTTACAGAGTTCTTTAGAAAATTCAGTTTTATATGAACCTTTCCATATGTCACAGCCCACCATGGTCGCCTTTGGATTTCTCTTTGCACAAGCTATAGTAAGAGCTCCACTACCACATCCTACGTCAAGTCCAAGTCCACCATCAGGAATTTTTACATAAGCTGCAGTCTTTTCTATAATTATTTCGGCAAGCTTTCTTTTTCCATTGTAATCAAAAGCCCTATATAGTAATCTCATCCAAATTGCAAAAAAAGTAAGTTTCAGCGTTGCATATCCAAAAATAATGGCAAAGATAAGACGAGTTCTTCCGCTAAATACAAAGTCACTAACACCAAGGGCTATAAATAGGATAAAAGCCACGAGGCTTGCAAGTATTAAATTCCTTAACAAGCTTTCAGGAACCCAGTTTTTGTAGTCAGCTTTTGTTTTCTTGTTGTCAATAAAATTTAATTTTCTCATAAATTTTCTCCTGTAAATAATAAATTTAATCCCTGACTTATAAGCTTATAAATTCATATTTGTATAGTTTATCAATAAGGTTAGGTAGTAAACAAAATATATTAAGTTAAACCAACCACCGCGAATAATCATATGCAAACCCTTTGGAAATCTATCAACAAGGGGAGTGAGAATCAAAAGAAATATGGGTGTAAATAGGGCTTGCCATCATAATCATTAGGATCATAATATAAGGTCATATCTCCCAAAAACATCAAGAAGAAGCCCAAATGACCTATCAATATAGTCTTGTATAAAGTAACAGTTAAAGGCCTTCTTTTATCGCATGATATCAATTATCACTTTCATTGTATCATATAAGACTGGTTCCTTTCAAATATATAATCTACTGCCTTAAACTAAGAAAAAAAATAAAGGCAACCCAAAAATATACTGACCCCGAAAAGTTAGACCAAAAAAATAACCAAAGGAGGTAAATTTTTTAATGGCAAAATATAGCACAGAATTTAAAATAAAAGTAGTAAAGGAATATTTTGAAACAAATATCTCATATAAATCTTAATCAGAAAAATATAAACTTTCTCATCAGTAAATAGTAAAAAGATGGGTAAATGCATACAAGTCACAAGGCTATGAAGGGCTAAAAGTAAAGAAAAAAATACACAATACAGTAAAGACATGACTTTTTCTTGTATTTTAGATTCTATTTTTGACATAAATCCTTGCCCATACTCCTTTCCTACAAATTGCATTTTTATTGCTACTCTTCCTTGTAGTCTTTAAAAATTTCATCCTTAGTCGGCTCAAGGACGAATTCAAATCTCCTAATTATTGTCATTGGGATGATGACATCCCCGTATTTGTCAGGCATATAGACGCCCCTTAATTTATTGGCTATGGCCCATATAAAATTAGCTTCCTGGCTTATGTCTATTGACTAATCTGGGTCGATATTGCCAGTAGCTGTTAAGTTTTCAGTCATGATTTCTCCTCTGTTTACGATTTCTTAGCTTTATTATATAATATTCTCCCTGCTTATATATATATCAAATTATCTTAAAATGTCCCGATTTAATTTAATAGGTATTGAAGTAACTTTAAGGATAGTCTTAGTCTATCTTGTATTATTAATACTTGTATATTCTCTTTTAAGTTTGCTTTAATATCCCCCATTAACTTTCTTTTAATATCCCCCTTTAAATTTATTTTAATATATAAGCAAATCCTGTGGCATAAAAATAGAGCTAAGCCAAGGCCTAACTCCGTTTTTGTTTTTAATTTTTTATATGTTTATAAAGAGCGCCTATTAGGTTGGCGTCGTTGAAAAATTTGCAGTTGATTACTTTTGGCACCCTTAGGTCAAGTCCCATTGAGTCGTATATTTTTTCTAGCTCTTCTTTTAGGATTGTGTGAGTCAATTCTTGCCTGCTTATGCCTCCGCCTATGGCAAAAATTTCTGGGTTTAGGACTAGATTTAGATTATAAATCAAAAAAGCTATGATTGATAGGTAGGCCCTTATTTCTTCTAGGGCGATTTCATCGCCATTTTCTGCAAGGGAGAATACATATTCCCCATTTGCATTTTCTTTTGATAAATTTAGTCTTTCTACCACTTTTCCCACCATTTGAGGCACGCTTGCTATGGCGCACATGGAATTTTCCATTTTTCTTTCTGCCATGATATTTGTAAGGATAAAGGATAATTCTCCTGCTACTAGGTCACTTCCCCTATAGATCTTTCCATCTATCATGATTGCCCCGCCTATTCCTGTTCCTAAGACTAGGGTCACAGAGTTCTTATAGGCTTTGAGATTTCCTTGCCAATATTCAGCTAGGGCTGCGCACCTAGCATCATTTTCTACTGTCACAACTTTGCCAAATCTCTTGCTTAATTCATCAACTATTGGCCAATTTTTGATATAGGCAAGGCTGCCTCCATTTACCATAAAGCCTTTTTCTGAATCTATGAAGCCTGGCATGGATAGGCCTATACCACTTATTTGGTCCTTGTATTTTTCTACTATATTTTCAAGGGATTTGACAAAGTCTTCTCTATTTGTCCTTACTGTGTCAAATTTTCCCCTTTCTTTAATTTCGGCCTTGTAATCCATCAGGGCATATTTGCTGTAGGTGCCGCCTACATCAAAAACTAAATACATTAGTCAAGGTCCTCGCCATTTGATTCTATCACTTTTTTGTACCAGTCAAATGATTTTTTCTTAGATCTCTTGAGACTTCCCTTGCCATAATCATCACGGTCTACATAGATAAAGCCGTATCTCTTACTCATTTCACCAGTGGATGCTGATACTAAATCTATTGGTCCCCAAGTTGTGTAGCCTATGACATCTGCTCCGTCAAGCTCTACCGCATCTTTCATGGCCTTGATATGGTCTCTTAAAAAGTCTATCCTATATTCATCATCCACATAGCCATTTTCATCAGCCTTATCGACAGCTCCTAGTCCGTTTTCTACTACAAATATTGGCTTTTGATACCTGTCATAGATTTCGTTTATGGTTGTCCTAAAACCTAGTGGATCTACTTGCCAACCCCATTCGGTTTTTTCTAGGTATGGATTATCTACTGTGATTTGTAGGTTAGATTCTGAAAGCTTGATGTCTTTGTCAGCACTTACTGTTTTTGTGGTGTAATAGGATATTGATACAAAATCTACCGGATTTTCCCTTAGGATTTTCTTATCTTCTTCTGTAATTTCTGGTAAAATTCCTTTTCTTTCAAGCTCTCTTAGTTTATAAGTTGGATAATAGCCCCTTACTTGTACATCTGTAAAGAAATAATTATCTCTGGCTATCTTTTGTGCATGGAATATGTCTTCTGGGTTAGATGTGGCAGGATAAATTGTTCCTGAATTTAGCATGCAACCTACTTTTATCTCTGGATCTATCTCGTGTGCAATTTTTGTAGCGTAGGCGCTTGCCAAGAACTCATTATGGATGGCTTGGTACATGGTCTTTTCAATGTCTTCACCCTCTTCAAAGCATAAGCCTGCTCCCATAAATGGTGCTGCAAGGATTACATTTATTTCGTTAAAGGTTAGGTAGTATTTGACCTTGCCCTTAAATCTTGTAAAGATTGTCCTTACGAGATTTTGATAAAAATCGACAACTTTTCTATTTCTCCAGCCCCCATATTCTTGGATTAGATGCATTGGAAAATCGAAATGGGTTATGGTAATTAAAGGTTCTATATTATATTTTAGGCATTCATCTATGAGGTCTTCATAAAACTTTAGACCAGCTTCATTTGGCTTTTCTTCATCGCCCTTTGGGAAAATTCTTGTCCATCCTATTGAAAACCTATAAACTCCAAAGCCCATTTCCGCAAAAAGAGCTATATCTTCCTTGTACCTGTGATACATGTTTATGGATTCCTTGGCTGGATAAAAGTGGTCATCATCAAATTCAAACATCTTTTTTCTGCCTGTAATTACATCGACCCTGTCTTCTCCCACAGGGCAAAGGTCAACATTGGCAAGGCCCCTGCTATCTACATCATAGGCTCCTTCGCATTGGTTAGCAGCTGTTGCTCCTCCCCACAAAAAATCATCTCTAAATGTCACTTTACTCTCCTTATTTTTCATAAAAATTTTATGCAAAAACTATCTTATTATAAAAATACCCAATTAAAGGATCTAAAAATCATATAATTAAAAGCTTAAGCAGGATTTTTTCGCTTAAGCTTTTATAATATTATTTTTAAAGTTCTTTGGATTTTATTATATTGACCTGACAAGACTTCATAGCAGCTATGGCTGTTTGGTGGGCCGCTTCGCTTGTAGCTTTGCAGAGGTCTTCTATTACAGTGACTTCTGTGTCAAGAAGGGCGTTTTTAATCATTAGGGCATTGGAAATCACGCAAATATCTGTGCATATTCCAACCATATAAATCTGGTCAATTTTTTCTTTTTTGTTTAAGTCTTCTAGATATTCCACAAGCTCATAAGATCCGAAAGATGGCTTGTCTATGATTTTTTTGCCCCTGGTGTCAATTCTTACTTGCCAGCCGCTAGTCCCCCTTATGCAGTGGGTTACTGGAAGGTGCTTGCCTTCAAGGCTAGCTAGGTAATCATCATCGTGGGTATCTCTTGTAAAGATAACTTCCCCATCAAAATTTTCTACTAGCTTATCAATTGGTGCAACTATCGCGTCATTTCCAACATTGCCAAGGGCCCCATCTATAAAATCATTTTGTAAATCTACTACTACTAGTACTTTCATCATTACTCCTAACTTTCTAATTCAGCGATTTGCTCATCTAATTTATCGGATATTTTTCCTACAGTATGCCTAAGTTCTTTGAGAGCCAGTAAATTTTCTTTTATCTCCCCTTGGACTCTGATATCGGTGAAGATATTGTCAAAGATTGTGTCAAAAAGCTCATCTGATAGCCTATTTGGTACGCCTTCTGGCAAACTTATACCTACATCACTAAGCTCTTTATTTAAAGATTCCAAACTTTTTGGAAGGTCATTTAATATGTCATTTGCCTTGCCTATCTTATTTCTTTTTACGAGGCTTGGAATAAAATCTCCTCCCAAAAGGTCAAGGATACCCCAATTTGAGGCAGAATTTAATTGCTTTATAGCTTGGTCAATTTTCCCAATAACAAGATCTGCCGCTTCCTTTGCTTCCTTTAATTCTTTTAACCTATCCACGCTTGCCTCCTTTGTTGATTATACAACGGCTAGCTAAATAACCTGTATAAAATTAGCTTTATAGCCTACATCTACTGACTTATACAGACTAAGATTGCTAATTGATCTCAAGGTATAAGCCATTTACCCTTTTCTATTTTCTAGCCCTTTAAAATTTAATCTCATTAACCAATGCTATCCTTGATTTTTTTTGCCTAATGTAAGTACAAGTCCCAAGCCTGTTATTCCTATACCTCCTATTTTTTTAAGTCTTTCCATCCTTATATTTTCGCAACGTTCGCAGTATTTTTTCTTAGTGCCAAATGGTAATTCCTTACCACATTTTTTGCAATATTTATCTTCTAATTTAACTGTTTTCATGATTATTTCCTAACTTTAATATTTCATTTTGGCTGATTTCTAGGATATTTGAATTTACCTTATAGATTGTATTTTTCCAAATTTTATTTGTTGATTTATCAAGGCTATCAAGCCTTTCAACTAGGTTTGGTGATTTAAAATAAGCCTTTTGAATGAAGTCCCTATAGTATCCAAAACTTGCAAGAGCAGCTTCTTTTTCGCTAAGCTCGTAATAGGCCATTATCTCAACCAGAGATACCATATTTATTGCATTTAAGCCATCCATGAGTTCAGCAAGCTTGCCATCTATTTCTTCTGTATTTGTTTTACCCAAAAATTTTTGCAAGCCTGTTTTTGGTATGGCTTCTATAAATTTGATAATCGCAAGTTGGTTTAGCATCAGTTGGTTTCTGCTATTTTCCGCATCTGATATAACCTTAAGATATAGACTTTGCCTAAGGGTATGGCTTTTTATAAATCTTGCCTGGATTAATTTTTGCTTACAAGCCTTGGCTATGGCTAACCTATCATCCTGTTGGCCCTGCCTTACTGCTTCAATCGCTTGACCAATGGATCTTATATCTTCTGATATTTGGGCCATTTGCATTTGCATCATAAATTGGGCCCTGGCCTGGTCAAGATGTGGAGTAAGGTCTACTTCCTTTAAGTCTACTTTTTTGATTATCTTGTTGGTTTCTGGATTTATAAGCTCTGCTAAAAAGCTTCCATTTTTCCTGGTCAAAAGCTGAAGAGTCCCCTTGGCAAGGCCTCTTTTATCATCTTTAGTAAGGACTGCCATATAAGCCTTTTCAGGGACATGGGCCTTAAGATAGGCAAGAAATGCAGGCGCCTGGTAGAGTCCATCTCTTATTTTTTCTAAATTTAACTTAGCATCATCCAGCAAGTCTTTTGTAAAACCCTGACTGTCTTCAAAAAATTCGTGGGGTGAATCCTTGTAGATTGATTCATCTATAATTTCGTTAGTCATCTTAAATCCTTCATAATTTTATTTACCACTTACCTATATTATAGCACAAAAATCTATGTGGTGTTTAATTATATTTTTATGCAAATTTTATGTTTACAAATTATCTGCAAGGGTATATATTTAATACACGATATTACGTAAATTTATGGAGGATAATATGAAATTAACTGAAACAGTTCAAACTGCAGATTGGAAAGCTGAAAAACACGTTCCTTTTCTAGAAGCTAAAAGAGAAGGCAACCTACTTCACATCAAGGCATTTGTAGGTGAAGAAATTGCCCATCCAAATACACTTGAACACCATATCGCTTGGATCAAAGTGTTCTTCAAGGCTGAAGGAGCTAAATTCCCAATTGAAGTTGGTTCTTATGAATTTAAGGCTCATGGCGAAGATGAAGTCTTCTCAATTCCAGAAGTAGAAGTAAGCATCCAAACAGAAAAAGCTGGCGAAGTTTATGCCCTAAGCTACTGCAATATCCACGGCCTATGGGAAAACTCTATAGAAGCTTAATTATATAACATTGAAAGGGGCTGTTGCAAAAGTCCTAACATAGAAAAAGACGAGGAAATTAAACATCCTCGTCTTTTTCTGATACAATGTATTTATGAAACAAAATAGTAATACATCATCATTAACTAATCTTACACTAG
>NZ_JAMXSL010000053.1:0-11348 GCF_026131715.1 Anaerococcus sp. NML200537
CAACCAAAATAGAAAATAAGAACTTAGAAATCATAAAATACAAAGCTGCTTAAGAAAAAAATATTAATTTCATAAGCTTTATTAAGTGAGCCTATTTTTAAGGAAAATGTGGAAAAATTTATTCTCACCTTAAAAATCTCTATATAATTAAATTACTTAATACAAATATCCGAGAAAAAAAGTGATGTTGCAGAATAGATTTAACTATTCTGCAACATCACCAATATTTACTAACTTATTTAAATTTGATTATTCTATCAGCTTTTTCTTTAGATTTAGCTTTTTGAAAATAAGGTGGGAGATTATTTTTATGTGCATATATAAATAAAATAACTCCTATTATTACAAAACCAATTGAGACTAGCTGAGCAGTCCTAAGACCAAGTACATATAAGGAATCTGTTCTAAGACCTTCTACAAAAAATCTCAAAACTCCATAACCTATAAAATATATGGCTGTTTGCTTGCCCTTGCTTGGATTTTTCTTTCTATAAAATATTAAAAATAGAAATATTAGAAAATCTCCAATTGATTCATAGAGGAAGGTAGGATGAACCTTGACCCCATCTATTATAATTCCCCAAGGCAAGTTTGTTGGACCACCGTGAGCTTCAGAATTTGCAAAATTGCCCCACCTGCCTATAGCTTGGGCAAGAATAAGGGATGGAACCATAACATCTGTAAGATCTAATATTGGAATATTTTTATGCTTAGCATATATCCATAAGGCTATAAGTCCTGCAAATATTCCGCCGTGGATGGCAAGGCCTCCTGCCCTGAAATTTAGTATCTGGCTTGGGTTTGCTCCATAAAAATCCCATTCAAAAGCTACATACCAAAGCCTTGCTCCAATAATTCCTATTGGGAGGATTACAAAAAGTATATCGTAAATAAAGTCTTCTTCAAAACCTCTTCTTACAAATTCTTTCTTGGCAAATTGGGAGGAAATTAATATTCCTCCAATTATTATTATGGCATACCAATATATGTCTAGGCCAAAAATAGAAAAGGCTACCCTATCTATATTAAATTCCATCTTATTCCTCGCTTGGCATATCCCAATTGTGATATACTTCTTGGATGTCGTCATGATCTTCTAAAGCATCTATTAATTTGTTTAGCTTTTCATGATGAGAAGCATCTACTTCGATATTGTTAGCTATATATGAAATATTTGCTCTTTCTATCTCATAGCCCATTTTCTTTAGGCCTTCTACTGAATCATTGAAGTCGCTTACTTCTGTGAGCGCTTCATAAAAACCATCTAAATCATCAACATCACTAGCACCTACTTCTAGGGCATCCATCATAAATTGGTCAAAGTCTTTACCCTCTCCATCTACGATTATCTCTCCCTTTCTTTCAAATAAGAACATTACAGATCCATCTGTTCCAAGATTTCCGCCAAATTTATCAAAGATATGACGAACATCTGGTGCTGTCCTATTTTTATTGTCTGTTAGGCAATCTACTATAAAGGCAACTCCGCCTGGACCATATCCTTCATAAACTAATCTTTCATAGTTTTCTCCGCCTGCTTCACCACTAGCTTTTTTTATGGCCCTGTCTATATTATCATTTGGCATGTTATCTGCCTTTGCCATTTCGATAGCTGTCTTAAGACTTGCGTTATATTCTGGATCTAGTCCGCCTTCTCTAGCTGCTACTGTTATATTTCTAGCGTGTTTGGTAAAAATCTTACCTCTTTTTGCATCTTCACTACCTTTTTTATTTTTTATCTTACTCCACTTATTATGTCCTGACATTAAATCCTTCCTTTCTCATAGAGCATTAGCTCTTTTATTTTATTAATTTCTATATTGGCGCTTGTCAAATTTATTAGATCTTTTTCAAACTTCTCGTACTTATCATGTCTTACATAGATTTCAAACTTTACTATATCTGTGTAAGACTTGTCAATTACTTGATATTTTTCTTCGTTTATATAATTTTCTATCTGACCTAATAGATTATATGACAAAATTAATTCTACTACAAAATAATCTCTTTTGTAAATAAGATTTGGACCAATTGTATCAGCTACCCCTTTTGTATAAGCTCTTACAAGTCCTCTCTTGCCTAGAAGCTTGCCCCCAAAATACCTAGTTACAACTACACAAACATTTGTGGCTTCTTCCTTTTCAAGAACAGATAGCATGGGAAGGCCGGCTGAGCCTTGGGGCTCGCCGTCATCGTTATATCTTTTAATTTCTGGAGTCGTATTTATTATATAAGCTGTACAATTGTGGGTTGCATCCTTATGGTCTCCTCTTACTTCCTCTATAAAGGCTAAGGCTTCTTCTTCACTTTCCACATGCTTTGCCCTTGTAATAAATACTGACTTTTCAACTTCAAATTCTGAAGTCTTGACTCCTTCTATTGTTTTATAATCACCTGATGATATATTTGTTGAATTTGGCATAATCTTCCTTATTTATTTCAAAAGTAATATTAGTTCCATCGCTGTCATATTCAGTTTCTAATATATCGTAATTTGTCATCATATAATCAAGAACTGCTCCATCACTAAAGGATATGTGCATCTTTACCCTTGTATAATCTTCTTTTATGACCTTGACAATCTCTTCCTTTAGTCTTATCAAATCTTTATCTTCATGGGCTGATATGAATATTCTCTCATATTCACGTTTATAAAGACTTACAGCTGTCAGATCATCGACAAGGTCGATCTTATTAAAGACATAGATAATATCCTTGCCCTCAAGATTTATTTCATCAAGGGACTTTTCTATGGTCTTAATTTGACCTTCAATATTAGATGATGAATTGATAACAATTAATAGCATATCAGCAAATTTAATTTCTTCAAGAGTTGTTAAGAATGAATCATTTAATTCTTTAGATAGGTTATCTATAAAACCAACTGTATCTGTTAGAGTCACCTTAGTGTTTGAAAAATCAAGTCTCCTGGTAGATGTATCTAGGGTTGCAAATAACAAATCGTCAGAATATACAAATTTTTCCGAACCAAACAAATTCATCATCCCATTTAATATAGTAGATTTACCAGCATTTGTATAGCCTACTAGAGAAATATTAAATGAAGACTCCCTAGATTTTCTATTTGTGACTTTTGTCTTTTCGATATCTTTTAAGGATTTTTCAAGGGATTTTATATCTCTTACTATGGCTCTCCTATCGGTTTCAAGCATGGTTTCACCCGGTCCTCTGGTACCAATTCCTCCGGCCTGTCTGGATAGGTATGAAAACCACTTATTAATCCTTGGTAATTGATACTTAAGCTGGGCAAGCTTTATCTTAAGCCTGGCTTCACGGGTGTGGGCTCTTTGGGCAAAGATATCAAGAATAAGGCTTGTCCAATCTACAACTTTTAGCTTTAACTCTTCCTCTAGGTTATATAATTGGCTTGGAGATAATTCTACATCAAAAATTACTGTCTTTACTTCTAAATTCTCCGCAAGCTCCCTTATCTCTTCAAGCTTGCCCTTACCAATGTAAAATCTTGGATTAACCTTACTAACAACTTGGCTAACAAAAGCAACAGGCTTTCCACCTGCTGTATTTATCAAAGATTCTAATTCATATATTTTAATTTCTTCATCATCATCCCTGTCAAGGACATTGACTTGTATTACTTCTTGCATAAAATTCCTTTCCCTAAAGATTATACTTTTATCTAAAATTTAATAAAGTATGGAACTTACCCGCAAAAAATGATAAAATAGATATAGGTATAATTTACGAAATATAAAAAAATACAAATGGAGGCCATATGCATAAAAAAGCAGCCGCTATTATCATAAAAATTTTACTAATAGTTTTACTATTTTTAGGGTCGATTATGGTAATATTTGCAGGAATAACAGGTGGTGCAATGCTTGAAGTCATGAAGAGTGCACCAGAAATCGATGCTGACGCTATAAAAAATGAAATGAGTCAAAACTCAGTCATTGTAGATGAAGATGGCAATGAAGTAGATGCTATTGCTACAAGTCAATATAGGGAAATAGTTGATTATAACAAAATCCCTGATGACCTTAAAAATGCCTTTGTAGCAGTAGAGGATGAGAGATTTTATGAACACAAGGGAATTGATCCAATATCAATCCTAGGCTCTATGGTAGAAAACCTAAGGGCAGGAAGCATTGTAAGGGGTGGTTCTACCATCACCCAACAACTTGCTAGAAATACTTATCTTAGCAACGATCAAACCTATCAAAGAAAGATAAAAGAAATTTATCTAGCCCTAGAAATAGAAGAGCACCTAAGCAAAGAAGAAATCCTAGGAACCTACTTAAATAGGGTCTTCATGGGCCAAAATA
Source organism: Anaerococcus sp. NML200537 (assembly GCF_026131715.1). Classification (NCBI taxonomy): domain Bacteria; kingdom Bacillati; phylum Bacillota; class Tissierellia; order Tissierellales; family Peptoniphilaceae; genus Anaerococcus; species Anaerococcus sp. NML200537. Next base: position 4,305 of record NZ_JAMXSL010000053.1, read on the forward strand.
CCTATGGAGTTCAGGCAGCAGCCAAAACATACTTTAATAAGGATGTATCCGAGCTAAACCTAGCCCAATGCGCAGCCCTTGCAGGAATTGTCCAATCTCCATCAGAAAATTCCCTCTATAAGTCATTAAAGACCAGCGAAGTGACAAATGAAAAAGTCCTCGGTGAATTTACCATAGATGGGACAAAATATTCTGCAGTTTATAACGAAGCGCCAATAAAGCGAGAAGTATATATACTAGATAAGATGTTAGAATTAGGCTATATCGATAAGAAAGCCTACGATGGAGCTATGGAATTTGATGTAGCAAAATCTATAGAACCTGCCGAAAGAGCTAATACCGAAATCGCCTCATATTTCAATTCCCTACTTGAAAAACAAGTTGTAGCTAAACTTATGGAAAAATTAAATATGAGTGAAAACCAAGCTTGGGACAGGCTTTACTATGGTGGTCTTAAGATAACAACCACCATAGATACAGAGATGCAAAAAACTCTTGAAGATATCTATAGCAACTTCTCATCCTACCTCATGGGAGATACTTCAGGTTGGGATGTCGCTCCCCTACTTAAGATGAAATATGATAATTGGGGAAATATTATAAATACTGATGGCAAGCTCTTATATTATGCAAAAAGCAACTTCTTAAATGAAAATAATGATATAAGACTCTCACCTGATGATGCCCATATGGATGATGAAGGGAATATAGTTCTTACAACAAACAAGGCCTATCTAGATCAGGCAAAACTAGTCTTTAGAAACTATTATTCCCTAGATGATGAAAACAAAAACCTAAGAACCCACAGGACAGGAGATATAGACCTAGGTTCAAATAAAAATATATATTTAGATGATGAAGATAATATAGTTATTTCAAAATCTTACCTAAAAGATAACGAAAACTTATTTACAGCCTACGATGATGGAAGTTTTTCAATAAATAAGGACTATTATGATATAGACCTAGAAGGAACAATACAGCCACAATCATCAACAGTAATAATCGACCAAGCAAATGGACAAATCAAGGCTATCATGGGCGGACGTGACCAAAAAGGTATGAGAATCCTTGATAGGGCTTCATCTGTTCCTAGACAACCAGGTTCATCAATTAAACCAATAGCTACCTATACTCCAGCACTAGACAATGGCTTTAACCTTGCAACAGGTGTAGATGATGTACCTCAAATGCTAAATGAAGATGGCAAGCCTTGGCCAAACAACGTCTACGAATACTACATGGGAGTAAAGCCAATCAGAGAAGCTATAAAAATGTCATCAAATACAATAGCCGTTTCTACCTTGGATAAGGTTGGAATCGACACATCAATCTCCTACCTCAAAAACTTTGGCATAATCAAAGATAACGGAGCCGACAACTTCGTAAGCTCTGATGAGGATAAGGAAATAAATGACGAAAACCTCGCAGCCCTAGGTCTTGGAGCCATGACTCGTGGTCTAACAGCCCTAGATATGACAGGAGCCTATGCAGCTCTTGCCAACTACGGAAAGTATAATGAACCACTCACCTTCTCAAAAATTGTAGATTCTACAGGCAAGGTCCTATTTGAAGAAAAGGAAAAAATAAGTCACGAAGTAACAAGTCCAGAAACAGCCTACCAAATAACATCTGCCCTACAAGATGCTGGTAAGTTTTATGGCAATATCTACCTAAATGGAACAGAATTTGCCACAAAGACAGGTACAACAGATGATTACAACGACTTCTGGTGCCTAGGCTATACCCCATACTATACAGTAGGAATCTGGATGGGTTGTGATGATCAAAACATATCACTGACAGGTACATCAGCTGAAAGAGCTGCCCTCATGTGGAATGTAATAAATAACAAAATCCTAGATGGCTATGAAGCTGCAACATTTGAAGTACCAAAGGGCATAGTTTCAATGAAGGTTGATACTATGAGTGGTATGCTTCCAACCGATGCATCTTATGCAGACCCAAGAGGAACTGTCATCACGGAAATCTTTGGACCAAATAACCAGCCAACAGCAGAAGATAATGTCCACGAGTGGGTAAGCGTAGATTCAAGAAATAACCTCTTAGTAAGTAATCTAACTCCAAGTGAATTTGTGGTCTCAAGGTCATTCATAAATCCAAAGAGCAACTATGATCCAAGTAAATTCAACAACATCTATCCAAAAGACTGGAAACAAAGAGTTCCAAAAGCTTATTCTAACTTAGGTCAACCAGAACCTGAGGAAGAAGATGATGAGGATGAAAAAGATAAAGACAAGGACAAAAAATCTGACAAGGATAAGGAAAAACCAAAAGACCAAGAGTCAAAAGAAGAAAATCAAGAAAATCCACAACCATAGAAAAAGCCGCTTGAAAGTTTAAACATTTCAAGCGGCTTTATTTTTTATTACTTATTACGTCCTTGGATAAGGCCAAGTACAAATAATAAAATCACTGCACCGACAATGGCTGTAATGATTTGACCAAAAGTACCTGCGGCATAGTTTTTAAAGATGAAGTTACCTAAGTAACCACCAAGTATACCTACAAATATATTAGCAATACCTCCCATTTCGGCATCTCTTTTCATAATTCTACTAGCAATCCATCCTGCTAGGGCTCCTATAATTAGAGTCATAATAAATCCGTAATTTCCCATAATTACTCCTTTCATATTTAAAATTTCAAAGAAATTATTTTTATATTTACTACATTATTATATATATCCATTTTTAGACTTTTTAAACAATTATATTATAGATAAAAAACAAATTTCCTTATCTTTATGGTATAATAAACCTGGAAGGTGAAGTATGGAAAAGATTAATATTTTAATTATAGAAGATGAAGAAAGCATAAATAATATAGTGAAATCTTACCTAGCAAAGGAAGGCTATGGAGTATTTCAAGCCTATGATGGTGAGGAAGGTCTAAAAATATTTTTAAATGAAGATATTGACCTAGTTATCCTAGATTTGATGTTGCCAAAACTTGCTGGTGAGGAAGTTATAAAAGAAATCAGAAATAGATCAAAAGTACCTGTAATCATGCTATCAGCAAAAGTCGAAGAAGATGATAAGGTCAAGGGCCTAAGACTTGGGGCAGATGATTATATAACAAAACCTTTTTCTGCAAGAGAATTAATAGAAAGAATAAAGGCAATCCTTAGAAGGATTGAAAAATACAATATACCAAGAGCTGATATTATAAAAACCCTAGATGGTAGGCTTGAGATGGACCTTAAGTACAATAGATTTTTCAAAGATGGTGAGGAAATCTACTTAACCAAAAATGAATTTTCAATACTTAAGACCCTATTTTCAAACCCTAACAAAATCTATACCAGAGATGAGATAATCCAAATAACTTTTGGTTATGACTACGATGCCTATGATAGGGCCATAGATACCCACATCAAAAATATCAGACAAAAAATAGAAGATAATCCCAAAAAACCACAATATATCAAGACAATTTATGGGATGGGCTACAAGTCCGGTGGCATAGATGACAACTCTCAAGAATAAGATAATTAAAAACTTTATAGCAGGGATTCTCTCTTGTATCTTAGTTTTTTCAATTCTTATCACCTTGATGGTCACAATCAACTATAACGACTTATTTAGGCAGTTAGATGATAAGAGGCCAAATGAAATCTCAGATCAATTTATAAGACTAAATAACGATAAGGATATATCAAGCAAATTCATGTGGTCATATCTTGATAACATGGCCCATGATTCAAAAGTAGATATTGAATATTACGATGAAGCTGGCAAGCTTATAAAACATTTAGAAGGCCGTGATAAAAGCGATGATTCTAAGATTCTATCTAAGGAATATAATATCATCGATGATACAACAAACCTAAATGCCGGTAAAATTATAATCCGCTACAACAGGGACCTAACTGGTGTAAACGAAGTTAAAAACAACTTTACCCAGGCTGTAATTTATGCAATTACAATATCTCTTGCAATCGGAACAGTCATAGCTATAATCTTATCTACCAATATATCTAATCCAATTACTTCAATTGGAGAATCCACCCTCGCTATCAAGGAAGGCGTCTATGATCAGATTGAAGAGGAAACAGATATAAGAGAGATTGAAAATCTTAAAGATAATATAAATTTCCTCTCAAACAACCTCAAAAAGCAAGAATCAATTAGGAAACAATATGCCCAAGATATATCTCATGAGCTTAGGACTCCCCTAACCAATCTAAAGCTAACAATCGAGGCCATGAAAGATGGAATAATAGATGCAGATCCTGCCACTTTTGACACACTTACAGCAGAAATAGTAAGGCTTGAAGGCCTCATTGTTGGACTTAAAAATACCTTTGAGGAAAATGTTGCACATGCTGTTTTATCAAAATCCATGGTGGATGTAAGTGAGCTTGTCACATACATCGCAAAAAGTTTTAACGCAAAGGCAAAGCTTAATAATATCAGAATTAACACTTATATCGATGAAGATGTAAGGCTCTATACCGACAGAGATAAGCTAAGCCAAATCATTCAAAACCTAGTTTCAAATGCCATAAAAGCTATAGGCAAAAATGGTACTATAGAGATAAATCTGACTGAGGATGAAAAAGAAATACAAGTAAGTGTTAAAGATAGCGGTATAGGTATAAAAGAAGAAGATATACCAAGAATATTTGATAGGTTCTACAGAGTAGAAGATTCTAGAAATACCAAAGATAACGGAGTTGGCCTGGGACTTGCCATAACCAAAAACTTTGTCCTAGCCTTAGAAGGAAAAATAAGAGTTAAATCTAATCTTGGCTTTGGAAGCGAGTTTAATGTAGTCTTTGAGAAAAATAATAGGATGAACAATGACAAGAAGAAAGAAAAACACCTCTAGGAGGTCTAGAAAAGTAAATAAAAATAGCAAAGATAGGAATTCTTCACCAAAAAACCAAATCAGAGTTGTTAAAGATAGAAGGTCCATGGACAGGAGTGCCAAAGCCCGCCTAAGAAAAAGAAGAGAAAGGCAAAGAATATATAGGCAAAGGAGAATAGCTCTTCTTGCTTGCCTATTAATTGTTATCTTTATTCCAAGCTATCTTATCTACAAAAAAGTTAATTCCTACAAATTTTTAGATTATCCAAGCTTTAGGGATGAAGTTCTAGATGACATATCAAAAGAAGCTTTTGTGACTTCAACTGAAGGCAGGAGTCTAACAAGTGCTGAAAAATCCAGCGACTTCGATAAGCTTCTTGAATACATGGTTAAAAACTATGCTGTAGATAAAAACAATAGACAGTCTTATGAAGATTTTATCAAGCAAGGTGAAACATATAAGAAAAAAATTGCCAATTCAAAGACTGACCAAGAGTTTTTCACAATTTTGGGTAATTACCTCTCACTATTAAATGACCCAGCAAGCAAAATCCTAGATAAGGATACTTACGACGATTTGTTTGATTATTACAAAAATAAGGGTCAATCTCATATAAAAACTAGCCTTGAAAATCCTCAGGTTGTAAATAGATATAAGAGAATAATAAACGATAAGACCACAAGCAAGACAAATATAGCAATTGAATCAGCAAGCACCCTAAGGATAAGCCTTTCTGTCTTTAAACTTTCAGAGCTTAACACTATAATAGATGAGATGACCAAGGCTGTGACCTCTACCCCATCAATCACTAGAATTATTCTTGATTTAGAGGAAAACTCATCTATAAATTATCTCTTTGTAAATGAATTTGCGAAATACCTAATTCATCAAGACTATAACTTTGAAGATATCTTTTATTATAGGGGGTCTCTTTTAGGCAAAAACCTAGAAGATATCAAAAATTCAAATGAATCTGATTACCAAACCCCTTATATTAAAAATCAAGCAAGTAAAACAAACGAAAAACCAAGCTCTTTTAATCTTGGTGACTATTCCTACTATGATAAGGTGACACTTAAGATAAAAAAGGATAGCACCTTTGCTAATAGGGGAATCTATATTTTGGTAAACTCAAATACCGCTAATGAAGCTATTAGACTTGCTTCAATACTAAAGGATTCAGGGGCCTATGTAGTTAAAAACGCCCTAGATCCAAATCCAAATATGAATGATAGGATTTACAATATGATGCCAAGCCTCTTAGTGCTAGACCACTCAGGCCTTATTGTGAGCATAAGCACAGCTAGAGAAAAGGGCGAAAATAAGTATATAGAATATAATCAAAGAATCAATTCTAAAAATCCAATAGGAAGCATCCTATCTATCGCGGGTTAACCTTTAATTTTAAAATAAGCACCAAAAAACTAGGCTATTGACCTGAACCCCAAAATCCGGAATACGGATGGAGGGGTTTTAGTATGCCAAAATACACAAAAGAATTTAAAATAAAACTAGTAACGGAATATTTATCAGGAGAATCTGGAGGCAGCCCGATGGTTGCTAAAAAATATGGTATACCCGAAAGTTCATTACAAAACTGGATAATCAAATATCAATCAGGTGGATTTGATAACTTATGAAAAAAGCAAAATCAGGATAAATTCACTAGTGAATTTAAGCTATCTGTAATACAATATAGGCAAATCAATAATACTTCGCTTAGAGAGACTGCAGAACATTTCAAGCTTGTAAATGGATCTATGGTGTACAGATGGGAGAAAGCTTATCAAGAACGTGGTCTATCTGGGCTAGAAGATAATAGAGGAAGGCCTAAAAAAGACATGACCAAATCAAATAAAAAGTCTAAACTTAATACTCCAATAAACGAAACTGAAAGAGAAGAATTAATAAGATTAAGAGAAGAAAATAGACTTCTCAAAATGAAGATAATCTACGAAAAAAAGCTACAAGCCTTGCTCCTGGAAGAGGAAGCAGAAGCAAGGAAAAAACAAAGATAATCCTCAAGTTACAAAAAGAATATCCTAAAAGCAAGATAAGTGAATGGTTAGAAATATCTAAATTGCCAAAATCATCATACTATGAATGGAAGATAAAATTAGAAAGTCCAGTAGATAAAGATAAAGAAATTAGAAAAGAAATAACAACCATAGTAGAAGCATCAAAAGGTAGATATGGCTATAGAAGAGTAA
>NZ_JAMXSL010000054.1:0-10822 GCF_026131715.1 Anaerococcus sp. NML200537
AAGAAGACTAATGACCTTGAAGTAGTAAAATTAAATAAGAAATTAGAAGATGATTTAAAAGCAATAAACGAAATAAAGGCTGATATCAAGGCAAAAGAAGCAGCTATCAAAGGTTATGATGAAAAAATAAGGGCTAAAGAAAAACTTCTTAAAGAAATTGAAGATAAAGAGGCTAGTAAAAAAGCTCTTGAAGATGAGAATGAAGCTTTAAATAAAGAACTTGTAGAAAATAAAAACAAGCTAACAAGCCTTGAAAATAAAAAGAAAGACCTAGATAATGAGGCTAAAAATCTAGATGAAGATATAAGGACACTTAAGGATAGCTTAGATAAAAGAGTTGCCCCAGAAATGGCTAAAGACTACAAGGAAATAAAGGCAAAGCTTGATCAAAAGAAGATTTCTCTAAAACAAATCCTTGAAGCAATCAAAAAAGATGCAAAGACCCTAAATGATAAAAAAGTCGGCCTAGAAGTCCTAAAAAATAAAAAGGCTAAAGAAAATCAAAAGCCAGAAAATAAGGGTCAAAATAATAAGCCAAGCTCACCATCAGATAATAAGCCAAATACTAATAATAAAGCAAATACTAATAATAAAGCAAATACTAATGATAATAAGTCAAAGGATGACGAGAAGACAAGTGAGGATGCAGCAAAGATTAAAAAAGAGAAATTTAGAAAAGCTCTAGTTAATCTTAAAATGGCTTATAAGAGAGCCTTAGCTATCCTAGAAAGAGCAGAAAACTATATGAAAACTGCCAAGATGCCTAAAGCGAAAAGAGCTAAGCTCGAAGTCCTATTAATAAGACAAAAACTTATCTTAGAGAAGGTAAGAATCCTAATAGAAAAGCTAGAAGCCAATGCTTAGATAAAAAAGTTTAATAATATTAAAATACCAAGTCAAATCTGACAAGATAGACTTGGTATTTTTTTGTTAAATCCCAAAGAAAAACAAAGAAAACTAGTAAATAATAGAATTTCACTTATTAATATGATATAATAATAATATATCATTTGTTAAAGTATGAAAGGACAGCGATGAAGGATAAAACCAAGGATTTTATATTTTTTATATTAGCAATTATAATTTTTTATGCATTGCTTTTTGCACTTGGTTTTACCTGCCCAATCAAGGCGCTGACAGGGATTTCCTGTCCAAGCTGTGGTATGACGAGGGCTTACTTTTCCCTACTTAGGCTTAAGCCGTCTTTGGCCTTTGCTTACCATCCACTTTATCCCCTACCAGCTATTGTCTTAGTGGCTTATATATTTAGGGGAAAACTATCAGATAGGTTTAAGAAAATTGCCATCATTTTGGGACTTATCTTAGTATTTGCTGTTTATTTTATAAGGATGGCTGATCCTAGCGATGATATAGTAGTATGTAGGCCTAGGGATTCGATAATTTATAAGGCCTATGAGAATCTTATTAAAAAATAAAAAGGAGTTGAGATGTTCTGTAAAAATTGTGGTGCTGAGCTAAAGCCAGGCGCTAATTTCTGTGCCCAATGCGGTAGCCCAGTTGACCAAGAAAAAATTCAACCAGCAAGCGAAAAAGTCGAATTAAATCTTGATGAGAAAAAAGAAGAATTTTCAGAAAAATTTGACGAGAAAAAGCAAGAGGCTGCTGAAAGATTAGAAGAAGTAGGCAAAGATCTAGGAGAAAAGGCTGAAAAAGTCAAGGAATCTGTAGAAGAATCCCTTGATACAGCCAAGGAAAATATTGAAGATACTGCTCAAGAAGTAAAAGAAACAGTAAAAGAAACAGCCCAAAAGGCTGAAGAAACTCTCGATCAAACAGTTGAGGATATCAAGGAAGATGTTGAAGTTAAGCCAGCTAATAATTTATTTGAAGAAAAAGCTAGCAGTGATGCAATAGATGGATTTTCCAATGATGAAAATAGGGTAGACAATGAGCCTATCTTTAAAAGCATGAAAGATATGGAAAAAGACGCATCTAATGAAGCAAGCATCGAGATAAAGCCAAGTGGCCTTGTGAAAATCATTGCCCTAACAGGCCTTGGAGCAGCTTCTGTTTGTGCAATTCTTTTTGCAATTGACCTACTTAGGTTAGTTATATTTACTATAGGAGGTATTTTCTAATGTTAGGATTTTTATTTTCAATGGCATTTAACCTATTGGCCAACCTTCTTTCTTTAGTTTCTGTAGTATTTTTTGGATATGGTTTATATACAGTTGCTAGACAGTGGAACAAAACTGATAACCAAGACCTTTTTAACCTTACTGTTATAAGTGGAGCATTTATGATTATAGTAAGGATAATTGACCTAATAATAAGAAAGGTAACCTATTATGATTTTTTCTTTAGGCCAATTGTAAGTGTGATTCTAATACTCTTAGCTATTGGGGCACCAGTTTTAATATACCTAGTAGCTATGTCTGCTGGTGATGTAATCTATGAAGATGGATATTTTAACAAATTAAGCGATACAGAGTTTTTAAAATCAGAAATAATGGCTGCCTTTGGTCTATTTATGACTGAAATAGGAAAGATAAGCTCAAAATTTGCTAAGGATGCTGATGGAGCCGCTAAGGCAAAAAGCGGAGCAAATGGAGCTTACCAAGATTCAGATGCCTTTAAATATACAGGAGATTCAGGAGATTTTCACGGAATGCTACCAGAAAGAAGATCATTGATATTATTCTTACTATTAAATTTAATTACTTGCGGATTATATAGTCTATATTTTGTCCACACAGTATCAAGAGATGTAAATATTGCTTGCGCAGGAGATGGAGAACACACTAGTGGTGTATTAAAATATCTAATTTTAACAATCCTAACTTGTGGTATTTATAGTATTTATTGGGATTATGCCCTAGCAAATAGAACTGCAGCAAACGGTCATAGATATGGCTACCATATTCAAGAAAATGGAGCAAGCGTGATATTATGGCTACTTCTTGGTTCATGGATATGTGGACTTGGATATTTTGTAGCAAGAAATATTACAATCAAAAACGTAAATAAGGTATGTAGAGGCTACAACCAAAAAAACCCAATTTACTAAAATTAAAAAATCATAGCTTGTGATGAGGTCATAAGCTATGATTTTTTTATTTGTGAAATCTTACTAAGAATAATTATTTAGGTCCATTTATAATTTTTCTTTACGCAGGTATAATGAAAAAGTAAATTTGCTAAAGAAAATTAGGGAGTAATATTTTGGAAAAGTTTGGAAATATGGCCTTTGATAAGAAGACTATGAAGGAAAATGTGCCTTATCCAGTTTACCTAAAATGGAAAGAGGCAGCAAGAGGAAATGCAAACCTAGACAGAGAGACAGCTGATTCTATCGCTCATGCCATGAAGGCCTGGGCTATTTCTAAGGGTGCTACATCCTACACACATTGGTTTCAGCCCCTAAATGGCAAGACTGCAACAAAGAAAACCGCCTTTTTGAGCAGGGATGATAAGCATAATCCTATCTATAGGTTTTCGGGTAAGGAACTAATCAAGGGAGAGCCTGATGCTTCATCCTTTCCATCCGGTGGAATGCGTTCAACTTTTGAAGCCAGGGGCTATACATATTGGGATTTGACAGCCAATTCCTTTATCTTAGACAAGGTTCTCTACATACCATCAGTCTTCGTTTCATTTTATGGGGAGAAATTAGATAAGAAGCTACCTCTAATAGAGTCAATGAACATGGTAAGCAGTGAAGCCGCTAGGATTTGCAATCTTTTTTTGAAAGATGAAAAAACCTATAGGGTCAAGGCGAAGCTTGGTCTTGAACAGGAATTTTATCTTATCGATAAGAAATATTTTGACAAGAGAATTGACCTCGAATATTCGGGCATGACCTTAATTGGCTCTGAGCCGATGGTTGAAAAAGAGCTGGTTTCCCATTATCTGGGTGCTATTCCTCAGAGGGTCAATGATTTTTATGAAGATGTCAATCAACAGCTTTATGACCTAGGAATCTACATGGAAGCAGAGCACAATGAGGTGGGTCCAAACCAATTTGAGATAGCGATAATGTTTGAAAATGCAAATATTTCCGTGGATAATAACCAGCTTTTGATGTATATTTTGGAAAAAACTGCCCTCAAGCACGACTTGGTTTGCCTTCTTAAGGAAAAGCCTTTTAAGAATATGGCAGGATCAGGCAAGCACAACAATTATTCCCTTGCCACAAATTATGGTAAAAACTTATTTTCACCAGGCAAGGATCCAAAAAATAACATGACCTTTCTCTTGTTTTTGGCAGCCATGATAGAGGTTTGTAACGAGTGCCAAAAGCTAATCAGGATAGCTTCATCATCTGTCACAAACGACTACAGGCTAGGAGGCGATGAGGCCCCACCAGCCATTCTTTCTGTCTTTGTAGGTCTTGATTTAGAAGAAATCCTAAAGGCCATAGCCAGGGGAGACTTTGAAGGACAAGTTCCATCTAACAAGGTTAAAATACCTCACCTGGGCGAGCTAAAAACTGATTCATCAGACAGAAATAGGACATCGCCAATAGCCTTTACCGGCAATAAGTTTGAATTTAGAATGCTTGGATCATCTAAGTCTGCAGCAGACTTAAATACAGTCTTAAATATTGCCATGGCAGAATCTTTAAAGAAAATCGCTGATAGGCTAGAAAAGGCCGATGAAGAATGGCGAAAAGAAGAGGCTTATGCCATAATCAGGGAAATATATGAAGCCAATAAAAGGATTTTATTCCAGGGTGATGGTTATTCAGAAGAATGGAAAAAAGAAGCTCGTGACCGTGGCCTTGATAATTATCCAAGTTTTCTAGAAGCCCTAAAGGCTGCAAAGGAAGATGGGGCCTACGATATATTTGAAAGGGCGGGAATCTTTACAAGCAAGGAAATTGAATCTATAATTAATGTTGAATTTGAAGAGGTGATCAATTTCTTCTCTTCCCAGCTAGAGATTTTAAATAATATGATTCAGCAAGAAATCCTCCCATCAGCCATGAGGGAAATCAAAGAAATCAGGGATTACCTGGCCTTTGTGGACAATGATAAGCTTAAGGCAAGGGCTAATAAGATTAATGAAGAAGTAGGAGAACTTCTTGATTATAGCGAGAAAATCATAAATATCTTAAAAAAATCTGAATCTATAAAAGATAGAGAAGACAAGGCTTTTTATTTGCAAAATCAGACCAGGAGCCTAGCAGAGAAGATAAGAGAAATCTCAGACTGCCTAGAAAAATTAATATCAAGAGAAAATTATTCCATGCCAAATTATGTGGACATGCTAAAATCTTTATAAGAAAAGACGGGCAAAAGCTCGTCTTTTTAAGTATTTACTTATAGGTCACTTTCTTGCCTAGGCCAAGCCTTCCTAAAATTATGCCAAGGATGAAGCATATTAGGGAAGGGATGAACCAGGTGAAGCCAAATTTTGCTAGGGGTAGGTTTTGTATAAGGTCTACAAGTCCTATAAGGCCAAATTTTTTGCCAAAAGTTTCTATGACAGCTGTTATAATTACTGCTGTAACCATGAGGATGTAGGCCATGTTGTAAGGGACTTTTTTATCAAAAATCATATAAAAGGCCAGGCAAATTATGATTGGATAGCCTATATTTAGGACTGGAGCTGCAAGATTTATTATAGCATCCACACCCAAAGATGAGATGAGAAAGCTTGCTAGGGTTACAAAGATTGCTGTGTAAAGATATTTTATCTTGCCATTTGTTAAGTTTTCGATGAAATTACCAGCTGATGAGGTAAGGCCAATGGCTGTTGTAAGGCAGGCTAAGCTTACCGAGATGCTTATAGCAAATTTGCCGAAATTTCCTAGGACCATGTAGACAAGGTTTATTAGGATTTCTACACGGGAGTCTGCCTGGGAAAATATCCCACTGGCATTTGCCCCTAGATAGGTAAGTCCTCCGTAGACTAGGGCTAGAAAGACTGATGCCACACAGCCTACAGCTATGATAAAAGACATTTTTTCCTTTTGATTAGTCTTGCCATAGCCCTTTCTGATCATGTCTGTTACGACAATACCAGTAAAAAGGGGAGAGGCAAAGGCATCGATTGTTTGGTATCCTTCGTAGAATCCTTTTACGAAAAATCCATCCTTAACATCGCTAGAAACTGGCATTCCTATTGGACTAATAATAGCCTTAACTATTAATACAAATAGGAAAAATAGGAGGAAGGGTGTTATATATTTGCCTATGATATTTACTACACTTGTTTCCCTAAAGGAAAGGATAAAGGTGATAGCAAAGAATCCTAAAGTTACAGTCCAGATAGGTAGGTTTGGGAAAAAGGACTTAAAGCCTACCTCATAGGTAGTGGCTGCTGTCCTAGGGATGGCAAAGGCAGGACCTATGCAGATGATAGATGCTATAGTTAAAATGTTAGAAAAGTTGGGGCCCACTCGCTTGCCGATATCTACAGCACGCCCTCCAGCAAAGGCTGTCATGATTACTGCAAAAATCGGAATAACAGGGTCTGCTAGCAAAAATCCTAGCATGGTAGAAGCCCATCCATCTCCAGTTATGACACCCAAATAGGGTGGAAAAATTAAATTGCCCGCACCAAAAAATATAGCGAAAAGGGCAAGTCCGCTAATAAGTATGTCTTTATTTCTCTTGTTCAAAATTGTCTCCTTGTATGTAATTCAGACTATCATTATACCTTAGCTTTTAAAAATTCAAAAAAATGTTTATTTTTTAATTAGTGGAGGATGAGAGAATTGAAAATTGTAATAGAGTTTTTATTTAATGAGTATAGAATTTAATAAAATAGTTGATATAGAAGTTCTTTGTTTCGAGCTAAAGCTCGACCACTCTGCCTCTGCACCAGTCCTTCCTCAATCTTCTTACAGAAGATTGGGATAGGGCTTCGCGTGGGGCTCCTCAGCTACGGCATCAAGCCTACCAACCATTTGCTTCACAAATGGGGTTAGGCATAGATACGCGCCGGAGGGGCGTGTCTCCATGAGCCGATGGGCTTGTTTCCTTATCTCGAGCTTGTCGAGAGATCTATTAGTTCTGCTTGGGTGTTTGAATTACTTTGAGAAGGTGTTTGCTAATTTTTTTATCCCCTTGAATATTAACGGATTGTTGTTCTTGGGTTTTTGTTGACTACGAAATACCCTGTTAGGCTTCTCCACGTTGGTCGAAGCAAGGGTGGAGTGTCTTTAGGCTTGTTTCCTGGAGCCGACGGGATTTTCTCGCTTCGCTCGAGATGAAGTTTGCAAGGCGTCTTTACTCTAGATAATTTTAATGATTTTATAGTAAAAATTCCTACAGCTGAAAGCCATAGGAATTTGTTTTTATTTTATAAAATCTTCTTTCTCAATAAAGACTGGCATGCCGTCTTGGTAGGTCTGGGCTATTTCTCCCTGGATTAGTGGGAGGCAATAGTTTATCATTTTTTCTTCTAGGGTTTTCTTATCACCTAGCCAATCTACAGGAATCATCATCTCTCTGTTGGCTATTTCTGATGGTTTGACCTCTGTGTAGGTGACTTCATAATTATCATTATTTGCTCTTCTTAGGACTGGGACTAGGTTGGTGTGGTCGATTCCTAGCTCTGTTGCCCTATAGCCTAGTTTGTAGGCTTCTTCTGCATCTGTCTTACTTATTAGGGTGTTGGTCCTTTGGACTGTGTTTAGCTCTATTGCCCTGGATTTGACTCCTAGCCTTTCTCTAACCATAGTTGCTAGTCTTTCGCCAACTCCTGCCACTACAGGGTGGTTGAAACCGTCCTTACTATTTGAAAAGACTTCTTCGTTTAGCTTATCTTCTAGGTCCCTAAAGCCTTCAGCTAGGGCTACTATGAGGTTGTTTTCAGTCTTTAGGGCCTCTTTTATTTCATCAAAGATATCATCTAGATATTTCTCATCTTCTGGTATATAGAGGAGGTTGACCTGATCTTTTTTGGCCTTGTGGTTGGCCACAAGAGAGCTTGCTGCAAGCCAGCCTGCGTGGCGGCCCATGATTTCCACAAAGGTCACGCTTTCTAGGTCATAGATATCGACATCTGTCCTGATTGTCCTGATTGTGGATGCTATGTATTTGGCAGCTGATCCGTAGCCTGGGGAGTGATCCATACCCATTAGGTCGTTATCAATTGTCTTAGGGCATCCTATGACATGGATGTCTTCGATTTTCTTCTCTACCATGTATTTATTTAGTTTTGTGACTGTGTCCATAGAGTCGTTGCCGCCAATATAGATAAAGAGGTCGATGGCGTTTTTTCTTAGGACTTCAAAAATTTTGGCATAGTCTGGGTGGTCTAGGTCATCTGATAATTTATACCTGCAGGAACCAAGTATTGATGATGGCCTGGCCATAAGTTTTTTGCCGCAATTGTCCTTGGCAAAGATTTCCTGGTCGACTTCTTCTATATGTTCTTTGAGGATGCCTTCGATGCCGTTATTTGATAGGTAGATATGCTTAAAGTCATTGTCTATGCCACCTTCAATAGCACCTGCAAGAGATGAGTTTATTACTGATGTAGGTCCACCGGATTGGGCTATTATTACATTCATTATCTTCTCCTTAAAATAAATATTCTTCTAGGTAGGCTGCTATCCCGTCTTCATCATTTGATAAGGTGATGTGGTCGGCGATTTCCTTGATATGGTCAACTGCATTGCCCATGGCAACTCTGGTGCCGCCGATTTCAAACATTGTTATATCGTTCATTTCATCACCAAAGATTAGGATATCATCTGTACCTATGCCTAGGATCTTGGCTGCTTCTAGGACAGAATTGCCCTTTGATAGGCCAAGGGGCATGACTTCGTGGTAGAACCTCAATGATTGGACTTGGACAGTCCTGTCAGCAAATTTTTCTATTAATTTTTGGCGAGGCTCGTCAATTTTTTCTGGGTCTGCTGCGAAGAGGAACTTGTTTGGCTCAAAGTCAATGCTATCTCTGATGGTCTTATCTTCCTTAAGAGGGACACCTAGGTTTTGGGCTTCCCAATTGCTATAATGCTTGCTAGCATCATCTGTTATTATGTAATCTCCCTTTGGCACCATTAGCTCTAAGTCAAGATTTTTGGAAAATTGTAGGATTTCTTTGGCAAGACTTAAGTCCATTGGATGGTTGGCTAGTATCTTCTTTTCTTTATAATCGTAGAGCATGCCACCATTAAAGGATGAGATAAGACCACCAAATTCGTCAAATTTGAGGGCGCTAGCTAGGGCATAGATGCCAGATGTAGGTCTGCCTGAGGCTATCATGACCTCATGTCTTTCTTTGCTTGCCCTTATTAGGGCGTTTTTTGTCCTTTCTGTAATTTGACTCTTGCTATTTACAAGTGTTCCGTCTACGTCTACTACAATTAGTTTCGTCATTTTCTTCCTTTCTTTTCCTTACAAAATATTCTTTTCTAAATATAGGGCTATGCCGTCATCATCGTTTGTCGGGCAGATATAATCGGCAAGATTTTTGATATAATCACTGGCATTTGCCATGGCAATTCCAGTGCCTGCCATCTCTATCATGGTTTCATCGTTGATTTCATCGCCAAAGGCTAGGGTATCCTTGTGGTCAATTCCATAAAAGTCAGCTATTTCCAAAAGGCTTCTGCCCTTGTGAATACCAGCTGGCATGCAGTCTAGAAATTGGGGCATGGAATGGATTGGGTTTACCTTACCCTTAAATTTTTCTTCAAAATCTGACTTTACTTTTTCAATCAGACTAGGTTCTGCCGAAAATAAAAGTTTGTTTAGGTCAAAATCAAGCTTATCTGCTAAATCTTCTATGATTTCTACTTCTAGCTTGTTTTTCTTTGAGAGAAAGTCTAGGTCGTAGGCATCATCTTTTTCTGCAAGGATTTCATTATCGTGATAAATTAAGTAATCAAGGCCAAGGCTTTTGCCGTAAGCAATCATTTCTTTTACGACTTCTCTTGGGATAGTGTGGTTTATGATTGGCTGATTTTTGGCAAGGTCAAAGACTAGGGCACCATTTGCGCTTGCAACAAGGCCTCCATAGTGCCTATTAAAAAGCTCTCTTGCCACCGTAATTGATCCATAGAAGTCTCTGCCAGTGATGATTACAACCTTGTGTCCGGCATTTAAGACTTTTTCTATTATTTCTTTACTTTTCTTACTTATGGTATTTGTGCTTGTTAGTAGGGTCCCGTCCAGGTCTACTGCAATTAATTTTTTAGTCATCTTATAGGCTAAAGAGCTCGTCTCCTACTTCTACATTTTCTGCTTCTGACAATTTAACTTTTTTGATGGTTGGATTAGTGATAACTACTGGGGATTCTAGGCTATAGCCAGCTTCTTTGATTGCATCAAGATCAAATTCTAGAAGGAGGTCGCCTTTTTTGACCTCTTGGCCAGATTTTACGAATGCATTAAAGCCCTTGCCTTCAAGCTCAACTGTCCCTATGCCAACATGGACTAGGACTTGGATGCCTCTTTTACTTTCAACTCCAATAGCGTGTTTGCCGTGGGCAACCATCGTAATCTTGCCATCGCATGGGGCAAAGACCTTGCCCTCATCGGCTATGATAAGAGCACCAGGCCCTACGATTTGTTCAGAAAAAATTAGGTCGCGGCAATTTTTTATTTCTGTAATTTCCCCCTTGATTGGGGCATAAAATATCTTGTCTTCTTTGTTAAATATATTTTTTATGTCATCTATTATTGACATTGGCTCACCTCTTTTTATGTATGCAAAACTGTCTCTTAATCACTATACCACAAATGAAGTCTTTGTTACCTTTATATGTATAAGTTAAAAGGGGCTGTTGCAAAAGTCCTAACATAGAAAAAGACGAGGAAATTAAACATCCTCGTCTTTTTCTGATACAATGTATTTATGAAACAAAATAGTAATACATCATCATTAACTAATCTTACAC
>NZ_JAMXSL010000055.1:0-10275 GCF_026131715.1 Anaerococcus sp. NML200537
TTTTTTACAAGCCTTAGTTTTATGTCATCTTGGATGTATACTTCTGTGTTAAAGTTTAATTTTAATTGAATTGTATCACCAACTAGTGTAAGATTAGTTAATGATGATGTATTACTATTTTGTTTCACAAATACATTGTATCAGAAAAAGACGAGGATGTTTAATTTCCTCGTCTTTTTCTATGTTAGGACTTTTGCAACAGCCCCATCTTTTCTAGTTTATTCTTTCTGTTGTTTCACCATCGAAGAAGTGTAGGGCTTCTGGATCTAGGGAGAATTTTGTGTCATCTCCTATATTGTATTCTAGGTGGCCTGGTTGGCTTATTACTAAGTTTGTGCCATCTGCCATCTTTGAATAGATTATTTGTTCTTTTCCTAGCATTTCTATTACTTCGATGTTGGATTCTACTGTATTGTAGTCTCTATCTTCTGCTATAAATCTCTCGCTTCTGATGCCGAGGTAGACTTTTTTGCCTTCGTAGTTTTTAAGGACTGCTGAGTCTTTGTCGTTGGCTTTTATTTTCATTTGGCCAGAGTTATTGACGAACATTCCATTTTCTACTTTTCCTTCTATGATATTCATGGTTGGAGATCCGATGAAGCCTGCTACGAAGAGGTTTTGTGGTCTTTCGTAGAATTCTACTGGGGCTCCTACTTGTTGGATGATTCCCTTATCTAGAAGGACGATTTTTGTGGCCATGGTCATGGCTTCTGTTTGGTCGTGGGTTACATAGACACTGGTTGTATCTAGTTGGTTATGGATTCTTACTATTTCTACCCTCATGTGCTCTCTTAGTTTGGCATCTAGGTTTGATAGGGGCTCATCCATTAGGAATACTGATGGTTTCCTTACTATAGCACGGCCTAGGGCTACCCTTTGTCTTTGACCACCTGAGATATCACTTGGTCTTGAGTAGAGGTAGTCTTTTAGCTGTAGGATTTCTGCAGCTTCTTGGACTCTCTTGTCGATTACTTCTTTTCTCTCATTTTTCATCTTTAATGAGAAGGCCATGTTATCATATACTGTCATGTGTGGGTAAAGAGCATAAGATTGGAATACCATGGCTATGTCCCTATCTTTTGGCTCTACTGTGTTCATTATCTTATCGTTGAATGATAGGGTTCCTTCTGTTATTGAGTTTAGTCCTGCTATCATTCTGATTAAGGTTGATTTACCACAACCTGAAGGACCTAGGATTACACAAAAGTCCTTATCGTCTATTTCAAGATTTATATTTCTGATGGTAAATTTATCTCTACCTTCGTATTTTTTTCCTAAATTATCTAATGTTACGCGCATTTTTCTCTCCTATCCCTTAACTGCACCTGATGACAATCCACCTACTAGCTCATCTTGTAAGAACAAGAACAAGAGCATTACTGGTATGGCTGATAAGAATCCACCTGCTGCGAAGGCTGGCTGATTCATATTTCTCATATCGCTTATTAGTGTAAATAAGCCTGTTGCCAAGGTGTAGTCAGCTGGATTTGTTAGAAGTATCTTTGGCATCATGTAATCTAGGAATGGTCCTATGAAACATTGAAGGGCTATGATTGCAAGCATTGGTCTTGCAAGTGGCATGATTATTAGCCTGTAGACCTGGAAGTTTGAACAACCATCTATTCTTGCTGCCTCGTCTAGCTCTGGTGAAATTGAGTCTAGGTAGCCCTTTAGGATAAAGGTGTTACCTGCTATTGCTCCACCTGAATAAATCAATATCAGCATCATTGAGCGGGAGAATACTGGCACTATACCTGATATGATTGTGTGGATGGCATAGAAGGCAGTAATTCCTGCAAAGGCTGGGATTATTTGTACTAGCATGATTGTGATTAATGATGCCTTCTTACCCTTAAATCTGAATCTTGAGTAGGCATAGCCTGTAAAGGATACAAAGATTAGGGTTAGGGCTGTTGTTGCTGTTGCTATCTTTAGTGTATTTACTACCCATCTGACAAATTGAGTTTTTTGGAATAAAAACTTAAAGTTGTCAAGTGAGAATACGAACTTACTAGTCATAGATATATATTGGCCTTGGTTGCCGTTAAATGATGAAATTACCATTATGGCAAGGGGTACAAGAATGATGGCCGCCCATATAAATAAGACTAAATATGATATACCTAAGGCTAGCTTACCTGCAGCTGATAAGGGCTGGAGGTCAGATAAATATAAGTCTTTGTTTTTATTTTTCTTTGCCATATTAATACTCCTTAAAGGCTGATGATTTCATGTAACCTATGAAGGAAATAACTATAAGTAAGATTGAAATAAATACAGTTATGGCAGCACCTATAGCTTGGTACTGACTATTCATAGTTAAGTTATAAATGTATGAAATCAAAATATCACTTGATCCCGCTAAGTTACCATAAACCTGTGGATTGAAAGGTCCACCGCCGTTAAATAGGTAAATTATTGAGAAGTTGTTGAAGTTAAATGTATATTGGTTAATTAGCATTGGTGCTATTTGGAAGAGTACAAGTGGAATTGTAATCTTGGCTGTAGCTTGCCAACCTGTTGCTCCATCTATACTTGCAGCTTCGTAGAGGTCTTTTGGAATGGCTTGTAACACTCCTGTTGTGAGTAGGAAGATGTAAGAATGACCCAACCATCCTTGAAGGAGTATGAGGGCAGTTCTAGTTTGAACTGTGTTATTTTTGATATCTAAGCTTAAATTAAAGACCGAGTTTATCGCCTCTGTTATTACACCACCACGGCTTGTCATGATTGAGAAGAACATGATTGTGATGAAGGCTGGTATTGCCCATGGCAATAGGTAAACTGTCCTAAATACCTTTTTAGCCTTAATTCTTTCGTTATTTACCATTAGAGCAAAGACAAAGCCTAGGACTATTGCTAAGGTTGATGCACCTAGGGTCCAAATTATTGTCCAAGCAAAGATATGCCAGAAGGCCTTTCCTGCTATACCTTGACCCTTTGCTATGGTTAGGTAGTTGTTTAGTCCTATCCATTCAAATTTGTTTTGGTGTTGTGGGTCCATGTTGGTAAAGGAAATTAGGATAGCTGTGATAATTGGCACCATTACTATAAATATTATTACTAGTAGGGCTGGTGTTGAAATCAAATATGGGAAGCCATCTGTTCTCATCATCTTCTTTGTTTCAAAAAATGAGTTTGGTCTGATACCCTTAAGCTGGTCTTTTTCTGTCTTGTGGGCATCTTTAAAAGAAAATACGTATATTGCCATAGCAAGTACTACAAATACTATAGCAAGTACACCCTCAATCATAAAGATGATTGACCTATCTAGTCTCTTGCCGCCTTGGGCTAAAGATACTAGACCTGCTATACCTTGACCTTGGTAGTTACCGAAGCCTAGGGCATATGGTAGGGCTATTAGATAGATAAATAAAGCTCCAAGGAAAAACATTATTGCCTTTTGCCATTGGCCGTTTAATAATTGGCCAAGCCCTGGAATAGGTGCTGATAGAATGGATTTGATTGCACTTTGGTTTTCTACTTCGACTGGTGTCCTACGTCTGATGTCAGACCTATCTTCTTCCAAAATCTTCATTGAGTGCTTGTAATCTTGTTTAATCTTGTACTTTAGAGAATCTATTTCTTCTTTGATAGATTTTTCTGGATTTCTGTAGTCAATTTTTAGATTTTGGTCTTTGAATTTTTGTTTTAATTGTTCTTTGGTTGCCTTGTAGGCTTTCTTTGAGATCAGACCTTCTTTGAAAGATTTTTCTAAATCTTTTAGGTCTTTGTCATATTTTTCCTTAAGGGTAGCTCTATCTTCTTCGATTAATTTAGCTTCAGCCTTAATATTCTCATCTGTTAGGTTCTTTAATCTTTCGTTAGCATTTGCTAGTTGGTCCTTTAGGTATGAATCATGTTTGATTATCTCTGGAATAGAAACAAGGTCTAGTTCATTTAATTTGTAATCAAGAAGTGAGTCATAAGAAAGTTCCTTATTTGCCTCATAGAAGTCTTTCATCTTACTAGCAATCTGACTTTTTTGATGAAGTTGATTTAGGTATTTCTCCCCATGAGAACTATTATCTTTGACTGCTTCTTTGATAGCTGTATCTAAGAGTTTTTTCTTCTCTTCTTTATATTCCTTAACTTTTTTATTATAAGGGTGGTCAGCCTTTGAGTACTTATTATTGCCTTCGATTTGATCAATTATATATTGATTCTTTCTTGGATAAGTCTGGCCCCTCCTATCATAAAGGTTTTTTTCATAAGTCATATTCTTTTACCTTTCTTGCCTTGTGATTACTATTAATAGGGCTATATCGAGTATTAGGCCTATATAATAAAATACTGAGCCAAATGAGAATTGTAGGAGGTGATTAATTATTCCAATTAAAGTCATTCCTCCAAAAAATATCTTATAAAACATATTTATGCCGTATTTTTTAATAGTAAAAAAGGTGTATAGGGATATTACTATTGGATTGATTACCTTTATAAATAAGTTAAATATTAGTGCGTTTAGGTAATCTCCGTAAGTAAGCTCCTGCTTTACTTTTGCGATTGTACTATAAATATCTGGGTCTTTTGCCATCATCATTGTCTCAAGCGAGAAGTTTAGGATCAAAAGAGCTGATATTATGAGTATCTGGTAGAGAAATCTTTCTCTTTTTTTTGCTATATCCATAATACTTGAATAAAGGGCAATCCCTAAGGATTACCCTCTATTTAATTTAATTATTTGTTAAAGTTAGCCATCATTGAATCAAATGAAGCTTTTATTTCTGCATATGCTGCCTTTTCGTCTGCTGGTTTTACAGAGTTCCAAGATAGGATTGCATTTTTGTAGGTATCCCAAACATCGCCCCACTCTTTGAATAGTGGTCTAGCTGGAGCTTCTTTGTAAGAAGCGATTGTAGCTTCAATGATGTTCTTGTCTGTATCTGAAAGATCCATTTCTTTATATTTTTCTACTGGTACGTTTTCAAGAATCTTACCTGAAGCCTTGTATAGGTCTGCTGCAAATTCTGGGTTAACAATTTCTTTGATCATAGCTTCTGCAAGAGCTACCTTGTCAGCATCTTCTTCTATTCTAGCGTTCATTGCAAGTCCCCAACCACCTTGCCAGTGTGTTAGTGGTTTGCCTGCCAATGTTAGTTGACCGATTGGATGAATTTCTAGGTTGCCTTCGCCTGCTTGTTCGCCTATAGCAGCTGCATCCCATGGTCCACCAAGTCTAGCAACACCGCCGTTGCCTGGTTTGAATGTATCATCTATATAACCCCAACCTGCATCAGCATCAAATAATTGTGTGCCAGCTTCGTTGTGTTTTTTCCAATAATCGAAAAGTGCCTTAACTGTAGCTTGTTTTTCTGGTTCAAGCTCATCCCATTCTTTAGTAAAGTCTGAGTAAAGTGTTCCGTCTTCTTTTTTGCCAAGAAGTTCGATATTTGAAGAGTTAGTAGCAGCAACGCCGTACCAAGCATCAAATAATGGGAATAAAACTGTAGATTCATCTGCAACATCTTCAATTTCGATAGGTTTAGATAGGTCTACGTTCTTTTCTTTAGCATTTGCTGAGTTTACATAAGTGATAAGTGTTTCTATATTGAATGGGAAAGCAAAATATTCACCATCTATATTGAAGTTTCCACCTAATCCCTTATCAAAGTCATCCCAACCACCGATTTCTTCAGCAAGTTTTTTAGAATCAATTGCGCCAAGTACGTCATTACCATGTAAACCGTAAAGTCTATCTGCAGGAATTGCAAAAAGATCAGCAACGTCTTCATTTGTAGCATCTGTAGAATCGATAATATCTAAGTTGTCAAAAGAACCAACTGTTTTAATCTCGATATCTGCATTAGGGAATTGTTTTTTAACACGTTCTGCTGCAGCTTTGTAATAATCTACCCAACCTTCTTCAGCTTGAACTGTTAACTTTGTAGCAGCATCGGTATTAGCAGCTTCTTTAGTATCTGCTCCCTTATCTGCATCCTTAGCTCCACCACAAGCTGTAAGAACAACAGCTAAAGATAAAGCCATGAGTGACTTAAACTTATTTTTCATGTATTCCTCCTGTGATTTCAAGTGAAATCGTATTCTTTATATCCATATTATAGCTTATATTTTCGAAATTGTCAAAAATTTGTCTTAAGTATATTAGTTTGTTAACTCACTCAAAAAATAAATTCCGCTTGAATCTTTATAGATTCAAACTTATAATATAAAAGCAAAGAAAAATCAAAGGAGAAAATATGTCAAAAACACTCGGACCCATCCATTATATGATGTATGAAAAAATAAAATTCCAAGATAAAATTACAGAATACCTAATGGATGGTCATATTCAAGATATAAAACCACATCCAGTTTCAACAAAACCCCTAGAAGAAATTCTAGACCAAGAAAATATCCACGGATATTTGCAAGAAAAAATAGATATAGTAGAAACAAGGCTAGCAAAGGCCTTAAAATTAGCCAAAGACCCTGATGAAAAATTATACAAATTAGGACAGGAGTGTGGCAAGGACAAAGACTTTTCAAGCTTTGAACAAGTATTTAAAGCCCTAAACAACTATCTCCTAGATGGGATGCCATGCGATCAGGGCCTAGCAGCCATGGTAGATGGAGAAAGCCTCTACCTAATCACAAATAACAACCTCCACTCTAAATACGATGAGGAAATAGACATGGAAAAATCAAAAGAAGCGACATGTGAGGGAGGCCACGGCCACGATCACCATGAATCCTTCGAAATCCAAGAAGGAAATCTTAACCTAAAAGAAGAACAATCCACCTACCACACCCATCGCCTGGC
This sequence comes from Anaerococcus sp. NML200537, assembly GCF_026131715.1. Classification (NCBI taxonomy): domain Bacteria; kingdom Bacillati; phylum Bacillota; class Tissierellia; order Tissierellales; family Peptoniphilaceae; genus Anaerococcus; species Anaerococcus sp. NML200537. The sequence goes on from NZ_JAMXSL010000055.1 coordinate 6,764, forward strand.
CTTTCTAGAAGGCTACTTCAGCGATAGCCCTTATGAGGTAAGCCTTGTAAATGGCATAAATTACAAAATATCACCAAGATAGAAAAATCGCCCCTAAATTAAATTCTGGGGCGATTTTTCTTATTCCAGCTGATCAGATCGGACTAGAAATAGTATAATTAATCCTGAGGTGAAACATGCAGAAAAAAGAAATAAACGAAATCAAAAAAATAATCAGGCCAGACCAATCAAGGCTTGATACCATCTATACTTACTATATCAATGCGGAAGGCGAGATAATCTTTGAAGATGCCTTCGCCTATGGACTTTTGACCATCAGAGAAAAAGACCTATATGATGAAATCTTCAAAAAAACCCTGTCAGGATCCCTTGAGAAAAATCTCTTAAACCTAGTATTTACTGGCAAATATGAGACAAATTCCCAGCAAGAACTCTTCTACCAAATCTCAAAAAATAACGAAGAGACAGATATAAATAAACTCGTAGAAAAAATAAGAGGGACCTATCAGACAGATGGCAACTACGCCATAATCCTAGGCCACGGAGTCTATGATGTAATAGAAAAGGCCCAGGATGGTTCTTATTCAGGCGATAGCGAAGAGACATATTCCTTCTTCATCCTAGCCATCTGCCCGACAGCAAGTCCAAAAGCCAAGCTAATCTATGACCAAGAAGAAAAGAAATTTTCCGAAAGCGAAAACAAGTCTACAGTCAAGGCCCCAGACTTTGGCCTCCTATACCCATCCTTCACAGATAGGCAGGCCCACATCTACGAATGCCTCTACTATGTCAAAAACAACAGCAAAAGAGACGAGGCCTTCGAAGAGGAAATCCTAGCCTGTACTATGCCAAGCAAGGTAGACTACCAACAAGACTATTACAAAATCCTAGTCGAAGAATCCCTAGAAGATAAGAAAACCATCAAAAACCTGGTAAGCCTCAATGACAAGCTCAAAGAAATGTCTGAAGAGGCCAAGGAAAGCGAGATAATCCCAACACTCGAAAAAGATGAAATCAAAGAAATCCTAGAATCCCTAGGCGGCAAGGAAGTCGAAATAGAAGAAGACACCAAGCTAATAGTAGACAACATCCTAGCCAAAGACTATAAGCTAGTCTCAGATACCGGCATAAAAATCACCATCCCAGAAGATGAAATCACAACAATCAAAGAAGAAAAAATAGACGGCAAATCCTACATCCTAATCCCAGCCACAGGCATGGATTTAAATGGGATAAAGCTATCTAAATCGTTAGAATTTTAATAATTTGAAAATAAAGTTTTACTTTCTGCTAAATAAATAGCAAAGTATGAGTGTTTCTAATATGCTTCTCTCCTGAAGCCGACGAGCTTGTCTCTGTGCTCGAAGCAAGCGATGGTCGGAAGCTTTTCAAGCTTCCTTCTTTACCCCTTGTCTCGAGCCTTGTCGAGAGACCTATTACGGACACTCAAATCACAAGATAAAATCAAGCACGATATGTCTCTATGTTCAAAGGCTTGGGAAAATAAAGCAAATGCTTGCTCTATATATTTTTTAAGGCCTTGCAAAATCTTTAGGCTTCTCCACCTTGGTCGAAGCAAGGGTGGCTTGTGATTTTTAAAAATCCCTTCTATATATAGCCCTCTTATTTCCCAAAATCTCTACCAAAAAACCAGTCAAGATTTTACCTTGACTAGTTTTTTGCTTATTTAATTTTCACACAGAAGGCGTCCCATGGGGCTAGGGTTTTTCTTTCTTTTACTTCTTCTACATCTATGTTTGCAATTATTATTTCTTGGTAGGTATCCTTAAGCTCGAAGTTTTGCTCTTCTCCTGATAGGTTTACTACTACCAAATATTTCTCATCTTCTGTGCTTCTGTAGTAGGCAAATACCTTATCTGCTGTTTCTATTAGATCAAAGTCAGCATATATTAGCCAATCATTATTTTTCCTCAAGTCTACTAGCTTTTTGTAGGTGTAGTAGATTGAATCCTTATCTGCTAGGGCTTTTTCTACGTTTATTTCCTTATAATTTGGATTTACTGCTAGCCAAGTCTTGTCTGCGCTTGAAAATCCAGCGTTTTTGCGGCCGTCCCACTGCATTGGTGTTCTGGCGTTGTCCCTGCCTATTACTGATATCCTGTCAAGGATTGCCGCCATGTCTTCGCCCTTTTCTAGGCACTCATTGGCATAATTTATTGACTCGATGTCTTCAAAATCGCTTAGGTCCTTGAATGGATAGTTGGTCATTCCTATTTCTTCTCCCTGGTAGATGTAAGGAGTTCCTCTCATTAGGTGGAGGAGGATGGCGAAGGCCTTGGCTGATTTGACTCGGTTTACTCCCTCATCTCCCCATAGGGATAGGACTCTTGGTAGGTCGTGGTTTTCCCAAAATAGGGAGTTCCAACCCTTGCCTGGTTCAAGTTTATTCTGCCATTTGGCGAAAATTTCCTTTAATTTCTTCACATCTAGGTCTTTTTTGTAGAACCATTTTGCTTTTTCCTCTTCGTGGGATAGGCCGATGTGTTCAAATTGGAAGACCATTGATAGTTCTTTATTGTCTGGATTTGAATATTGTTGGGCAATTTCTGGGCTTGCTCCCCAGGTTTCGCCTACTGTAAGTAGGTCGTACTTTCCAAAGGTAGATGCGTTCATTTCCTTTAGGTAGGTGTGAAGCATTGGGCCATTTTCTCTAATCTCCTCATCAGGTACCTTGCCCAGAAGGTCGATTACATCCATCCTAAAGCCGCCTATGCCCTTGTCTATCCAGAAATTCATCATGTCGTAGATTTCATGGCGGAGGTCCTCATTTTCCCAGTTGAGGTCTGGTTGCTTTTTGGAGAATAAATGGAGGTAATATTGACCAGATTTTTCGTCATATTGCCAAGCTGATCCTGAAAAGGCTGATTCTAATGAGTTTGGCTCATCTCTCCATATATAGAAGTCTCTCTTTGGGCTGTCTGGATTATCCCTTGCTTCTATAAACCAAGCGTGCTCATCTGATGTGTGGTTTACAACTAGGTCCATGATTATCTTGATGTCCCTCTTGTTTGCCTCGGCTAGGAGAGTATCCATGTCATCCATATTACCAAAGATATCTGCTATATCCCTGTAGTCTGAAATATCATAGCCATTATCATCCATAGGGCTTTTGTAGACTGGAGATAGCCAAATTGCCCCGATGCCTAGGTCCTTGAGGTAGTCAAGCTTGGAGATTATTCCCTTAAGATCTCCCATGCCGTCCCCGTTAGAATCCATGAAGGACCTTGGATATATTTGATAAATTGTAGTCTTATGCCACCAATGTTTTTTCATATTCATCTCCTTTGTTTTTTCTTTCCTTTTCATTGTAATCGATTCAAGGTCAAAGTTCTAGTTTTATATTTATATTAAAAAACGAGGATAGAAATGACCTGAACCCGTAAACACGGAATAATTTAATAATATTTTAAGCGGAATGTAATCTGTACATAACAGGGGACATTCCGTTTAATTTTGTTTTAATCCTATCCTCATTGTACCATCTAATATAT
>NZ_JAMXSL010000056.1:0-8659 GCF_026131715.1 Anaerococcus sp. NML200537
TAGTGTAAGATTAGTTAATGATGATGTATTACTATTTTGTTTCATAAATACATTGTATCAGAAAAAGACGAGGATGTTTAATTTCCTCGTCTTTTTCTATGTTAGGACTTTTGCAACAGCCCCTTTATATAGAAAAATCTTCAAAAATTATGAGCAAATAGCCCGCATCCAGGCTAATTTTAAAATTGCATCCCTTAGTCTGATTAGAAACTCCCAGGCTATCATCAAGACTCATTTTATAAGAGTCTAGCTCATAGGCAAGACCGTCTATAGAAAGGATGGCCTCTTCATTTAGGGCAAAAATTGATACATAAAAATCTTTATCATTGAATTTATAAGAAAAGTCAGAATCTATGACAAAAATTTCCTTGCCCCTTGCCTTTAGAGAAATATTTACACCCTTTTTCTTAAAATGTAAGAGAGTTTTTATATTTGAAATCGTGTGAGACTCTCGTCCTCCAAGGCCACCATAGATTATAATTTCCTTATAGCCCTTATCTATTGCAAGCCTTATGGCTGCAACTGTGTCTGTGAAGTCCTTAATAGGATTTAGGGCTATGATGTTTTTAAAATCAGGCCTATCTGTCGAATCAAAATCTCCTATGGCATAGTCAATATTTATTTTTTCCTTCTCCGCATAACGAAAGCCTTTATCAGCTGTAATCACCAAATCATTTTCACAAATTTCATCAAAAAAGCCGTCAAAATCTCCGCCAGCTATTATAAAACACCTTTTCATAATTACTCCTTTATTTTATTATAACATTTTCTTAACTATTATCACAATTAATGGTAAAATGAATATAAATTATAAAAAAGAAGGATGTAAGAATGAAAGAATTAGACAAGCAATCTAGGAACCTACTCAAGGTAGTTGTTATAGGAATTTTATTGTATTTTGGATTATTTTATATAGGAGAAGTGTCTAAGGCTTTTTCTACTCTCTATGCGGTCTTATCGCCCTTTATTATTGGCGGTGCCCTGGCCTTTATGATGAGCATTCCAACCAACTTTTTTGAGAGGAAGCTACATTCCCTTGATAAGAATTCTAAGCATGGAAAGCTTATATCAATTTCATCAATCCTCATATCATGGGTCTTGCTCATAGCTTTTCTAGTAATACTCATAAATATCTTGATCCCATATATGGTTAAGATTGTTTATACCTTTTCTATAAGGTGGCCGGATTTTGTAAATTCAACCTATCATTTTCTAAAAAAACATGAATTGACAGAGCCTTACGCTAATAAATTCATGAATGCCTTTAGCGGTGTGGGTTGGTACAATGTTAGAAATGCTATCTTTTCATTTATAGATGGCAATGATGTTGACCTTTTCTCAAAGGCTACAGGATTTTTAAACTCAGTATCCAGTGGAGTTATTGGGATTTTTACAATGATAGTTTTCTCTATCTTTGTGTTAATTTATAAGAAAATGCTTAAGACAAATGGCACAAGACTTATCTATGCTTTGCTTAGCGAGGAAAGGGCTGACTATATCAATAAGGTCCTATCACTTTCCTACAACACTTTCAAGGATTATGTGTTTTCAAGGATGATATCAGTACTTTGCTTATCTGTCCTCACCTTTATAGGTATGAAGATATTTAAGATACCAAATGCGCCAATTATTTCGATAGTGGTCGGTCTATCAGACCTTATACCTATCTTTGGTCCAATCTTCGGTACTGGATTTTCAGCAATATTGATTTTTGTTGAATCACCATTTAAGGCCCTTATATTTTTGGCCTACAATGTTATCATTCAACAGATCCAAGAAAACCTAATCTTCCCTTATATAGCAGGCGATGCAATAGGCCTTCCTGCTGTTTGGGTAATGGCATCTGTAACTATAGGTGGATCCTTGTTTGGAATTTGGGGTATGCTAATATCAATACCAGTTGTATCGGTATTTTACACCCTATATCTAGAAAAGATTAATAACAAGCTTAAGGAAAAGAACTTTGATGATGCCAAGATTAAAGAGAAGGAAGATAAAAGTTATACTATAGAGGAGATTGATATCGGAGATGAAGCTTAAAGAGAGTAATTATTTTGTCCCCGTCTTAAAAGAAGGTGTGACCTACTATGGTGGCCATCAGGAATGGCTTAAAGAACTTGGTTTATCCAAGTTTTTTAGGGATAGGGCCTGTGTGGTGACAGCCTTTACCAATGTGTATTTTTACATGTTTGAAAGGGGACTTGTAGATTTTAAAACTTACAATGATATGCAATATAAATTTTATAGAAGGCTAAGACCCAAAGCGAATGGGGTTCCCACAGCAAGTTCTCTTCTTAGGAGGATAAGAATTTTAAATCATCAGATGAATCTAGGTTTATCTTACAGGATTCTTGAGGAAAACCTCCTAAAGAAGGTATCTTTAGAAAAAAAGATTGCTTTCATAGAAGAAGCCTTGGCCAAAGACTCTCCTGTTATCCTTATAAATTGGCTAAGCAGGGACATAGATATAATGAGCCACCACGGCCTAGTTGTAACAGAGATGAATAAGAAAAATTATAAGCACGAACTAGTTGTATCAAGTTGGGGCAGAAGACATTCCTTCTACCTAGAAGATTTTGATAAGAGCCTAAGGACCTATACAGGCCTAATATATTTTGAAAGGAATATTTATGAATAAACAACAAAAAAGATTAGACAGATCATATGGCATAATAATGCCAATATTTTCACTGCCATCAAATTATGGTATCGGCACCTTTGGAAAGGCTGCCTATGACTTTGTAGATTATCTAAATGATTGTGGAGCCAAATATTGGCAAATCCTACCTCTAGGCCAAACATCCTACGGAGATAGCCCTTACCAATCATTCTCATCCTTTGCAGGCAATCCATACTTCATAGACTTAGATATGTTAATAGAAGATGGACTTTTAGAAAAAGAAGACCTAGAAAATATAGATTTTGGTGGGAACGAAAGAGAAATAGACTATGCTAAACTCTACAATGTAAGATATAGGGTCTTAGAAATAGCTTTTGAAAATGCAAAAGAAAAATACGCCAAGGAAATTAAAGAATTTAGAAAAGCGGAAGCTAATTGGCTAGAAGATTACGCCCTATTCATGGCTATTAAGAAAGATAACCTTGATAAGTCTTGGGAATTTTGGGATGAAGATCTTAGAAATAGAAAAAAATCTGCCCTAGATGAATTTAAAAAAGAAAATAAAGAATTAATAGATTTTTATGTCTATCTTCAATACGAATTTTTTAAACAATGGAATAAATTAAAAGAATTTGCAAATAGGCATGAAATCGAGATAATAGGTGATCTTCCAATCTATGTAGCCTACGATTCTGCAGATGCTTGGGTTAATTATGAAATACTTAAACTTGATAAAGAAACAAAACGACCTATAGTAGTTGGTGGAGCGCCTCCAGATGATTATTCAGAAGATGGACAACTCTGGGGCAACCCTGTTTACCGCTGGGAATACATGAGGGATGTTGAAGGATTCGATTTTTGGAAAAGAAGGATTGGAGCCTGCCTCAAACTTTATGATATACTAAGACTAGATCACTTTAGAGGATTTGAAGCTTACTATGCCATACCAGCAACAGACGATACAGCAAGATACGGAAAATGGGAAAAGGGATTACCTTATGACTTCTTCGATGCAATCAAAGAAGCCTATCCAGATGCAAAATATATAGCAGAAGACTTAGGCTTTATAACAAAAGAAGTAGAAGATTTGATAAACCACTATGCCTTCCCAGGCATGAAGGTAATACAATTTGCCTTCGGTGATAATTTTGATAGCGAATATTTACCACACAATTACGAGAGAAACTCAATGGTATACGCATCAACCCACGACTCTGACACTCTTCAAGGATTCTTAGATAATGCTGACGAACATTTATTAGAACTTATAAGGACATATTTTGGAATCGGTGAAGATGAAAAAGATGAGAACATAAGAGAGACAATAGCAAGAAATCTTATGGCATCAGTATCAGACGTATGTATGTTTGAAATCCAAGACCTATTCGGCCTTGGCAATGAGGCAAGGATAAACTGTCCGGGTATCGTAGGTGGAAACTGGGATTGGAGAGCGGTAGAAAGCGACTTCGATAAGAAAATCGCTGAAAAATATGAAAAGATGGCAAAAACTTACGGGAGGATTTAATGAATAAGTTAGTTAAGGAAAAATTTGCTGATCAGTACATGGAAAATCTTCAAAGAATTACTTTAAAAAGCTTTGAAGATACATCAGATAAGGACAGATATGATGCCCTTTGCGATACAATCATGGGACTAATCAACCAAGATTGGAGAAGAAGTAAGCAAAAAGTTAGAAAAGAAAGAAAAGCTTACTATCTATCAGCAGAATTCTTAATTGGTAGATCTCTAGGAAATAACCTTATCAACCTAGGAATCTATGATGAAGTAAAAGAACTTTTAAATGAAATGGGCATAGACTTTGAAGAAATAGAAGACTATGAAGATGATGCAGCCCTTGGTAATGGTGGTCTAGGAAGACTAGCAGCATGCTTCATGGATTCAGCTGCCAGCCAAAAACTAAGCCTATATGGATACGGTGTTAGATATCGTGAAGGTATCTTTAAACAAGCAATCGAAAATGGCTTCCAAGTAGAATACGGCGATAGCTGGATAAAAGATGGTGACGGCTGGTCAATAAGAGTAGATTCTGATGCGAAAATAGTTAAATTTAGAGACCAACAAGTAAAGGCAGTACCATATGATATGCCAGTAGTTGGTTTTGAAAATGGTGTAGTAAACACACTTAGATTGTGGCAATCAGAACCATTTAGAGAATTTGACTTTGCTAAATTCAACAACTTCGAATATGACGATGCAGTAGCTGAGAAAAACAGGGCAGAAGACATCACAAGAGTCCTATATCCAAATGATATGCAAAGAGCAGGAAAGCTATTAAGATTAAAACAACAATACTTCTTCTGTTCAGCATCAATCCAAGATATGGTAGAAAAATACAAGAGAGACTTCCCAGAAGACCTCAAATTCGAAAACTTCGCAAGATATCACGTAATCCAACTAAACGATACCCACCCAATCATGGCAATTCCAGAGTTAGTAAGGGTATTAGTAGATGAAAATGGTATATACTTTGAAGAGGCACTAGCAATAGCAAACAAGGTATTTGCCTTTACAAACCACACAGTCCTTCAAGAAGCCCTAGAAAAATGGTCATTTGACCTAATGGAAGAAGTAAGCCCAAGATGTCTAGAAATCGTAGAACAAATCGATAAGAAACTTGTAAAAGAATTCAAAGATAGAGGCTTCAGCGACAAGGCAATAGATCCATACAGAATCGTAACAGGCGATCTCGTACACATGGCAAACCTTGCAATCTATGTAGGATTTTCTGTAAATGGTGTAGCTGAAATCCACTCACAAATCTTAAAAGATGATACCTTCAAAGAATGGTATAAGGAAAGCCCAGAGAAATTCAACAACAAGACAAACGGAATCACACCAAGAAGATGGTTAGTATACGCTAATAGAGAGCTAACAAACTTCATCACAGAAAAACTAGGCACAGACGCTTGGAAAAAAGACCTAGCAATGCTAAAGGGTCTAGAGAAATTCCTAGATGATGAAGAAGTCCTAGATGAATTCTTATCAATCAAACAAGCAAAGAAAGACCAACTAGCTAAATACATCCTAGAAAATGAAGGAATAAAAATTGACTCACATTCAATCTATGATATTCAAATCAAGAGAATCCATGAATACAAGAGACAACACCTTAACATCCTTCACATCATCCACCTATATCACAAACTAAAGAAAAACCCAGACCTAGACTTCACACCAACAACCTTTATCTTTGGTGGTAAGGCAGCTCCAGGATACTTTAGAGCAAAGGGAATGATTAAACTTGCAAACGAAGTAGCAAGAGTAGTAAACAACGATAAGGATGTAAATGACAAGCTAAAGGTTGTATTCGTACAAAACTACAGAGTAACCTACGCTGAAAAACTCTTCCCAGCAGCAGATGTAAGTGAACAAATCTCAACAGCTGGTAAGGAAGCAAGTGGTACAGGTAACATGAAATTCATGCTAAACGGTGCCCTAACCCTAGGAACCCTAGATGGAGCTAACGTAGAAATCTTTGAAGAAGCAGGCGAAGAAAACAACTACAGATTCGGAGCAACAGTAGAAGAATTAGCAGAAATAGCAGATTCTTACAATGCATTCGAATACTATAGCAAGGATGAAGACATCAAAGATGTAGTAGATTCCCTAGTAAGTGGAGAATTCAAAGACCAAGATTCTTACTACTTCCTAGACATCTATAACGAGCTAATCAAGCCACAAAATGGCGGTAGAGCTGACCAATACTACCTATTAAAAGATTTCGCATCTTATAAAGAAACACAGGCTAAATTAAACAAAGAATTTAGAAATAGAAAAGAATGGGCAAGAAAGTGCCTAAAGAATATCGCAAACGCTGGATTCTTCTCATCAGATAGAACAATCCTAGAATATGCAGATGATATTTGGAAAATAGACTAAGACTATGAATAAAGATGTAATATTAGGGATAATGATCCCTTTCATAGGAACAAGCTTAGGGGCTGCCTGTGTTTACATCATGAAAGGTGAGCTAAAAGAAAAGGTCCAGAAGGGCCTTTCTGGCTTTGCCGCAGGTGTAATGGTAGCAGCGTCAATCTGGTCATTAATAATGCCAGCTATGGACATGGTAGAAGATAAAATGGGAAAAATGAGCTGGATACCAGCAGCAGTAGGATTTCTTGTAGGAATCTTCTTCCTCCTATTTTTAGACAGTGTAATCCCTCACCAGCATATAGATAGCGACCATCCAGAAGGAATGAAGGCAGAAAGCCTCAGAAAAACAACCATGATGGTTTTAGCAGTAATCATACATAATATACCAGAGGGAATGGCAGTAGGAGTATCATTTGCAGGAGTCCTCTATGGCAATACCCACATGACAATGGCAGGAGCCATAGTCCTATCCATAGGAATAGCCATCCAAAACTTCCCAGAAGGAGCCATCATATCAATGCCTCTAAGGGCAGTAGGAGTAAATAAACACAAGGCATTTGGAATGGGTATATTTTCAGGTGCAGTAGAGCCAATCGCAGCAATTCTAACAATAATCCTATCCTACTACCTAGTTCCAATCCTACCTTATCTTCTAGCCTTCGCAGCAGGAGCCATGATGTATGTAGTAGTAGAAGAACTAGTCCCAGAAGCAACAGGTGAGGGCGAAGGCCACACCAACATAGGAACCCTTGGTTTTTCGGCAGGCTTTGTAGTAATGATGGTCTTAGATGTAATGCTAGGATAAAATATTTATGAATCCCTTCGGGGGTTCTTTTATTTTACATAGATTTGATAAAAATATGATATAATATGGATAATAGGAAAAAATAAAGGCTAATTAAAAAAAGTTACATGGGGAGGGATTTATGAAAAAGATTCTGAGAAATATTTTTCTAGGCCTATTCGTCTTATTAATTATAGGGATAATCGCCATTTCGATTTTCACAGGCAAAGCTGTCTTTGATGGCTATACCAATGCAGTTAGTAGGGAAGAGACCCTTAAAAATTCTATGGAATTTAAGAAGGATTATGACGATTTGGTTAAAAATTATAGGCTGGAAAAACTTGAGATTGAAAGTGATGATTTAGATCACAAAGTCCCAGCCATTTACGCAAAAAAAGATGGAAACAAGAATGTAGCTGTCCTAGTCCACGGCATGGGAGGGACAAAGGAGACTGTAAGCCCGATCATGAAAACTTTCTTAGACCTAGGCTACGATACGATTGCCTACGACCAGAGATTTTCTGGGGAAAATATGGCTGAATATAATACCTTTGGAGTTTTAGAAGCAGGTGATGCAAGAGCGACAATAGCCTACATAAAAGAAAAATACCCAGACGGCAAAGTCATTCTTTGGGGAGAATCCATGGGAGCCCTTACTAGTGTAATTGCAGCAGGAAAAAATGAGTCAAACATCGACTACCTAATCCTAGAAAGCCCGGTATCAAATGGCCAAACCATGATAGTAGACCAAATGAAAGACATTGCAAAAGACCAGGCCATACCCTTATCTTTTCTAGTGAGAATGGGAGATTGGTATTCGAAATTAAAACTTGGCTATAAGTTTGCTGATATGGACGGGACTTCTTACATGAAAAATATCACAATCCCAACCCTAATTACAAACTCAAAAACAGACAGCCTAACCCCGCCATACATGGCAGAAGACCTATATGCGTCAAAGCCAGATGACAAAAAAGAACTAATCACTGTTGATAGTTACAAGCACGCCTCCTTTGCCTACAAGGATAGGGAAGGCTATAAGAAAATAATCGGAGACTTTTTGGAAAAATATTCTAGAGATAAGACTGATTAAAAAAGATCTAAATAGTAAATATCTTCTAAAACAGAAAAAGAATAAATCTTAAATAGCCTAGAATAATTATAGAATAAAGGGAATCCTTATCAGATCTATTTAAAATATGTAGGCAAGTAATGACTAAAAAAACTCCTTCGAGGTTTTTTTTATAAGGAAATTTTAAGATTTTACTAATAAAATTTGTAATATATTTAGAAAATTTTATATTAAGTCACAATTGCTTTATTTCAATAGTATTATTGAAATAAATGTGATATAATAAGAG
>NZ_JAMXSL010000057.1:0-8142 GCF_026131715.1 Anaerococcus sp. NML200537
GTATTATAAATAAATATAATAAATTTATTTGACAAATAATAAAAGGGGTTATATAATATGAACTATCAAATACAAAAGCGTTGATGTGGAAGAGTAATTAGGATAGTCTTCAAGAGAGCTAGTGGTTGGTGCGAACTAGCAGGATGAAACTAACGAAAATCACCACTGAGCTTTCTTGCCGAAAAGTAGGTAAGTGCGGGAGCTCCCGTTACAGAGCTATTCATTAAATGAAACTAAGTGCATCATTAGATGAAAAAGAGTGGTACCGCGGAGTGTAAAAATTTGTTTATTACCCTTCGTCTCTTTAACCAGTAGGGATAAAGAGACGGAGGTTTTTTTATTCCAAAAATAATGGAGGAAATTATGAATTTAAGAAAAAAATTTGCAGTTGGAATGTTACTAGCAGGATTATTTTTATCAGCCTGCGGCAATGAAGGTGGAAACGAAAGCAAAAAGGCAGATGGAGCAAATAAGCAAGAAGCAAGCGAAACTATAAAGCTTGGCAACTCAGCCCCTTTAACAGGCCCTCTATCAATCTATGGTCAAACTACTAATAATGGTATAAAACTTGCCCTAGAAGAAGTAAACGCAAATGGCGGTATACTCGGAAAAAAAGTTGACTGGGTAGAATATGATGATAAGGGAGAGATAACAGATGCTGTTACTAACTACAACAAACTTATGGAAGATAAGGTAGATGCAATCTTTGGTGGAGTTCCATCTAAACCAGCCTTAGCCATAGCAGAATCTTCTGTTAATGATGGAGTATTATATATCACTCCAACAGCGACTCAAGCAAACATAACAGAAGGTAAGCCAAATGTATTTAGGACATGCTTTACAGATCCTTTCCAAGGTGAGGTACTAGCAAACTTCTCAAAAGAAAAGTTAAATGCTAAAAAGGTTGCAATACTACGTAATCAATCATCAGATTTCTCAATGGGAGTTGCTGATGTATTTGAGAAAAAGGCTAAAGAATTAGGCATGGAAGTAGTAGCAGATGAATCATATGGAGATAGCGACACAGACTTTAAGGCTCAGCTTACAAATGTAAGAGGCCAAAACCCAGATGTCCTATTCATACCTGATTATTATGAAAAGGTAGCTTTAATAGCTCCTCAAGTAAAGGAAGCTGGCATTGAAGCTACTCTAGTTGGCGCTGATGGCTGGGATACAGTCCTATCAGTAATGGATGAATCAAGCTTTTCATCATTAGATAATTCATACTTCTCAAACCAATTTACCCTAGAAGACCCATCTGAAGAAGTACAAACATTCTTAAAGAACTATAAAGAAAAATTTGGTGAAAACCCATCAACATTTGCAGCAGAAGGCTATGACACAGTTTACCTATATAAACAAGCCGTAGAAGCAGCAGGAACAACAGAATGGGCTAAGGTAATAGAAGCCCTAAAGAAAGTAGAATTTAAGGGTGTTACAGGATCATTTACCTATGATGAAAACAACAACCCAGTAAAAACTGCTAAGATGATAAGAATAGAAAATGGTGAGTACAAATTCGATAGTGATGCAGGTACTAATAAATAATTATTTGTAAAAATTCATCGAGAATAAAAAGTGAATATTAGCTTTTGCTGGAAAATAATTAATAAGAGACTGAAAAATATAGCAATCGGCGGTAGCATATAATTAAATATCCAAATAAATCTATTTTTATTAAGAAAATATTTGACAAGTAGGTTTTAGGATATATAATATGTAAATATAAATGCTAAGAAATGGAATATTATAAGATAACCTATCTTAAAAGAGAGATATTGGCTGGTGTGAAATATCAAGATGGGCCTTAGAACTAGCCATGAAGCAGCGCATTGAAAGATTAGTAGGTGTAGCCGGGAACTCCCGTTACAGAGTTATTCATTATATGATCAGAGTGCATCGTTTGATGAAGAAGAGTGGTACCGCGGAGCAGGTTAAATTTAGACTAACAAACCCTTCGTCTCTTCTACCATATGGTAGGAAAGACGGAGGTTTTTTTCTACCAAAAATAATTAGGAGGAAAAATGAACAAGAAAATTATAACCATGATTGCTATAACAGGAGCAATATTTACAGGATGTGGAAGCGGAACAAATAATAAAAATGTAGCTGATGAGAATACTATAAAAATCGGCTCAACTTTCCCACTAACAGGTCAATACTCCAACTATGGTGTATCAACTGTAAATGGAATTAAGATGGCCGTTGAAGAAATAAATTCCAACGGCGGAATAGATGGTAAAAAGATTAGCCTAGAATCATTGGATGATAAGGGAGAGTTAACAGATTCTGTTACTAGTTATAGAAAGCTTGTAGAAAATGGAGCGGCAGCTGTAATTGGTACAAATACCTCAAGCCCATCACAAGCGATAGCAGAAGCAAGTCAAGCTGATGGCATACCAGTTATTACCCCAACAGGTACTGAAGAATCAATAACCGTAGGAAAGCCAAATGTCTTTAGGACATGTTTTACAAACCCTTATCAAGGTGATTTATTAGCAATTTATGCAAAAGATAGCTTAAAGGCAAAGACGGCTGCAATCTTAGAAAATACTGCAAGTGATTATTCAACAGGTATAGCTGATGCCTTTGAAAAGAAGGCAGAAGAGCTAGGTATTGAAATAGTTGCCAAGGAATCATATGGGGAAAATGACACAGACTTTAAGGCTCAACTTACAACTATAGCTGGTAAAAATCCTGACGTATTGTTATTGCCAGAATATTATGAGAAATTATCACTTATTACACCACAAGCAAGAAATGCAAATATCAATGCAGCCTTCTTGGGTGGAGATGGCTGGGATGGAATCTTAAAGACAATGGACCCATCAAGCTATGATGTAATTGAAAATTCTTTCTTTACCAATCACTTTAGTATTGAAGATACTGATCCAAAGGTTCAAGAATTTATAAGTAAATACAAGGAAACTTATGGAGAAGATCCTACTGCATTTTCAGCCCTAGGCTATGACACAGTTTATATAATAAAACAAGGTTTTGAAGCAGCCCAGTCTGATTCAAACGAAGATAGATGCGCTGCAATAAAGGGTTTAAATTTTAAAGGCATAACAGGTTCTTTCACCTTTGATGAAAATAACAATCCTAAAAAGGCAGCATCAATTATGAAGATAGAAAAAGGGGAATACAAGTTTGATTCAATTGTTAACCCTAGATAGAAAGAGGAGAGATTAATGGATTTTATTACCCAATTATTTAACGGGCTACAACTAGGCTCTATATATGCCCTTGTAGCCCTAGGGTATACGATGGTTTATGGTATAGCCAAACTTATCAACTTCGCCCACGGCGATATCATAATGGTGGGTGGATATACTGTATTTCTTGCCATCCAATTACCTTTATTTAAGGCAGGCTTGCCACTATGGCTTGCTATAGTACCTGCCATATTAGTATGTACGATACTTGGCGTAGTTATAGAAAGAGTAGCCTATAAGCCACTTAGGAATTCTTCAAGAATTTCCTTACTTATAACTACCATAGGTGTGTCCCTATTTTTACAAAACTTATTTGTAAAGATATTTACATCAAGTGCAAAACCTATACCAGGGCTTTTCCCTCAAAAGTCTCTAAACTTTGGAGGAGTTCACCTATCACTTGCTACAATAGTTACAATCGTATCAACAATTATACTAACATATTTATTGAACTTATTTGTAAATAAAACAAAACACGGTAAATCAATGCTAGCTGTAAGTGAAGACTACGGCGCAGCAGAGCTTGTTGGCATAAATGTAAATAAGGTTATGACAATGACCTTTGCTATAGGATCAGCCCTTGCAGGTGTAGCTTCAGTTTTATATGTAGCTAGCTATCCACAAATCCAACCCTTCATGGGATCTATGCTTGGTATTAAGGCCTTTACAGCAGCGGTCCTAGGAGGAATTGGAAGCATACCAGGGGCTGTTATAGGCGGTTTAATCCTAGGTATAATAGAAGTTTTAACCAGAGCTTACCTATCAAGTGCTTATGCAGATGCCATAGTATTTGTAGTGTTGATTATAGTTTTACTAGTAGCTCCAAATGGCTTATTTGGCAAACTAGAGAAAGAAAAGGTGTGATATGTCCAAGAATAGAAAGAAAACTTATCTTATCACAACAGCATTAGTAGTATTATTTTTTGTAATAATCCAAAGTCTAATTGGACTTAATCTTTTAAATAGATATTGGCAAAATATCCTTGTACTAATTTGTATAAATATAATAATGGCAACAAGTCTTAACCTAACTGTAGGTGTCTTAGGACAAATTAACCTAGGCCACGCTGGCTTTATGGCAATTGGTGCATATTCAGCAGCTTTATTTCTTAAAAGCGGCCTAGTAGGTGGATTTTTAGGCTTTATACTTTCTCTTATAATAGCAGGAGTGGTTGCAGCTATATTTGGTGTTTTAATCGGACTTCCTGTTTTAAGGTTAACCGGTGATTATCTAGCCATAGTAACTCTAGCCTTTGGGGAAATTATAAGAGTTTTAATCGAGAACCTAGCTTTTACAGGTGGTGCCCAAGGTCTTGCAGGAATTCCAACAACCAATGATTTCGGCAAATTTTATTTTGTAGCAGCCTTCCTTGTGGCTATGATCTTTACCTATGCTTCTTGCCGTCATGGTAGGGCTGTCTTATCAATAAGAGATAATGAATTGGCAGCCCAAGCTTGCGGTATCAATATCACAAAGTATAAGACCTTTGCCTTTGCCCTATCCGCAGTTTTTGCAGGTATAGCAGGTGCCCTTTATGCTCAAAGCTTTGGGGTATTGGCAGCGAATATATTTAACTACAACAAGTCATTTGACTATCTAGTAATGGTAGTTTTAGGTGGTATGGGATCTATGACAGGTGCAATCTTCTCATCAATTGGCCTAACAATTCTTCCGGAAATATTAAGACCACTTGCTGAATGGAGAATGGTAATCTATGCTCTAATCCTTATAGCTGTTATGATTTATAGACCTCAAGGTCTTTTAGGAAGAAAAGAATTTTCAATAAGAAATCTATTAAAGATAGATAAGTATAAGAAAGGAGATGTTGAAGTTGAACAGTAAAGAAATAATACATGATAATGTGCTTGAAGTAAAAGACCTCAGCATTTCCTTTGGAGGACTTAAGGCAGTATCTGATGTAACTTTTAACCTAAAAAAGAGTGAGCTCTTAGGCCTAATCGGCCCCAACGGAGCTGGTAAAACTACTCTTTTTAATATGTTATCAGGAGTATATACCCCAACAAGCGGTGAGATTTTATTAGATGGGGAGATGACCAATGGTATTTCTCCAGATAAGCTTTCAAAGATGGGTGTAGCAAGGACTTTCCAAAATATAAGACTATTTGATAACCTAACAGTACTAGATAATGTTAAACTTGCCATGAACCAATACATGGACTATGGAGTTCTTAGTGGTATGCTAAGATTTCCTAGCTTCTGGAAGGAAGAAAATGAAGCGACAGAGACAGCTAAGGAAATCTTAAGCCTCTTCAATCTAGAAAAATATTTCAGGGCCTTTGCAGGAAGTCTTCCTTACGGTGCCCAAAGAAAGCTCGAAATAGCAAGGGCTATGGCAACAAGACCTAAGCTTCTTCTACTAGATGAGCCAGCAGCAGGTATGAATGAGTCTGAAACTCAAGATCTTATGGATTCTATAAGGGTCATAAGAGAAAAAACCGGAGTTTCAATCCTATTGATAGAGCATGATATGAACCTGGTTTTAGGTATATCAGAACGACTTATTGTTCTAAATTATGGAGAAATCCTTGCTCAAGGTGATCCTAAAGAAGTAATCTCAAATGAAGAAGTAGTAAGGGCCTATCTTGGCAACTAGAAAGAGGAAATATGAGTATATTAAGAGTTGAAAATTTAAGTGTATATTATGGAAATATCAGGGCTCTTAAGGGTATCAGCCTTAAAGTAGAAGAAGGCGAAGTGGTTTCCTTAATTGGTGCCAATGGTGCAGGCAAAACTACAACCCTTCAGACTATTTCAGGTCTTTTGGATGCCAAAGAGGGTGATATTTTCTTTAATGAAAAGTCAATCAAAAAGGAAAAATCTTTCCAAATTACAAGAGAAGGCATTGCACAAGTGCCTGAAGGAAGACGTGTATTTGCAGGTCTTTCTGTAGAGGATAATTTAAAACTTGGAACAATAGCTGTGGATAGGTCTGACGAAGAAAATCAAAAAGAAATTAAAAAGATTTACGAGCTTTTTCCTGTTTTAGAAGAAAGAAAAAATCAAAAAGCAGGTACCCTTTCGGGTGGTGAGCAGCAAATGCTAGCTATGGGCAGGGCCCTACTTACTAACCCTAAGGTGCTACTTTTAGATGAGCCATCAATGGGGCTATCGCCTCTATTTGTAGATAAGATATTTGATACGATTAGGATTTTAAAAGAAGAAGGCAGGACAATCCTACTTGTAGAACAAAATGCAAATCTTGCCCTAGATATAGCTGACAGGGCCTATGTTCTTGAGACAGGCAAGATTGTAAAAGAAGGTAAGGCTAGTGATCTAAAGGCAGATCCAGATGTAAAAGCAGCCTATCTAGGTATATAAAAACAAGGGGCTGTTGCAGAATGAATAAATCGTCCCAAATCATTAGAGGAACCTCCACGAAAATTTTGCCTCCATGAGCCGGCAGGCTAGGCCAAAAATTTTCTAAGAGAACCCTCTAATGATGGGACGATAGTTATTCATAGTTTTGCAACAGACCCTTTTTTTTAATAGTTTTTAGCTAAATTGTATAGGGTCTTAACATGGACACCTGTTGCTCCTGTTTCATTTATTCCTTGTGGAGCTGATAGGTAAGCAGTTCCTGCTATATCAAGGTGAACCCATGGACAATCATCGATGAAGTTTTCGATGAATTGACCAGCTGTTATAGATCCTGCCATTCTGCCACCAGAGTTTTTGACATCGCCATTTTCGCTCTGGTTGTAGGTCTTAAAGAATGGATCGTTTGGAAGCTGCCAAATTTTTTCATCAGAATCTTCGCTTGCTTTTTTAACCTTAGCAAAGGCAGCATCATCATTTGTAACAGCACCTGTGTAGGTTTCGCCAAGAGCCACTAGGACTGCACCTGTAAGGGTTGCAAGGTCAACTAATAGGCTTGGCTTATATTCTGTAGCTGCGTAATTTACAGCATCTGCAAGGGTAATCCTTCCCTCAGCATCTGTATTATCGACATCTATTGTCATACCATTTCTTGCTTTGATTATGTCACCTGGCTTATAAGCCTTACCTGATATTAGGTTTTCGCAGGCTGCAACAATAGCTACAACATTGACTTTAAGCTTATTTGAAGCAATTGCCTTCATTGCACCGATAACTGTACCTGATCCACCCATATCTGAGTTCATAGTCTTCATACCAGCAGATGTTTTAATAGAATAACCACCTGCATCATAGGTTAGACCCTTACCAACTAAGGCTAGAGGCTCATTGTCACCCTTTAGGTATTCCATAACTATAAATTTAGGTTCCTTATCAGATCCCTTAGCTACATCATAAAAAGCAGTAAGACCCATATCAAGAATTTCATCCTTGCCATAGATTTTTACATCAACACCAAGGTCTGATAAATTATCATGGGCAGCTTGCGCTAAAGTTTCTGGGTAGATGTCATTTGACCTTAGATTCACAAGGTCTCTTGCTAAAAATTGACCTTCTAAAACATTTGAAAGCTCTTCTAGGTCAGCTTTATATGGTGAAAGGCTTTCATCAAAGTTAATTTCAGAAAGTTTTTGACTAGATTTTTCGCTCTTGTAGTGGTCAAACTTATATGAAGCCACCATAGAGGCTTCTCCTATTGCAAGGCAAAAGTCCTTATCATCAAGGTCTGTATTATTTGCTGAAAATGAAATAGTAGAAATATCCTTATCAGCTAAAAATCTTATAAGTTTAGCTACAGCTTCTTTTAGGATATCCTTAGTAAAGTCTTCACTTTTGCCAAGGCCTAGTAGGATTTCTCCTTCAGCTTCTACTGGCAATATTTCGCCACTTTTAGCCTTAAAAAACTTATTCTTATTATCTTCTTCGAAAATAAAATTGATTTTGTTTTCTTTTTTATTATTAAAATTAAAGTTCATAGATCCTCCTTGCTTTTATTTTACTAATTATAAAAATATCTTCACTATAAAAGAC
>NZ_JAMXSL010000058.1:0-7677 GCF_026131715.1 Anaerococcus sp. NML200537
ACCTATAATTATATATATTATATATTTATAAATTATAGGAATTATGTATTTAGGCAAGAAAAAATCGCCTAAAAGGCGATTTTCTCTTGCTTATATTATTTTTTATTTGCCAGCTAATTTCTTGTAAGATTCATATCTTTCTTTAGCAGCTTTTTCTGCTTGTTGATATAGTTCATCAGCTGTTTCAGGGAATGATCTCTTAAGTGATGAGTATCTTACTTCACCTTGAATGAATTCTTGGAATGATTCTGTAGGTTCTTTAGAGTCTAATTGGAATGGATTTTTGCCCTCTTCAGCAAGTCTTGGGTCAAATCTCCATAGATGCCAATAACCAGCTGCTACTGCTTGTTTTTCTCTAAATTGTGATTTACCCATACCAATTCTAATACCATGGTTGATACATGGAGCGTAAGCGATGATTAGAGATGGTCCATCATAAGATTCTGCTTCTCTAATAGCTTTTAGAGTTTGGTTTTGGTTAGCACCCATAGCTACTTGAGCTACGTATACATATCCATAAGATGTCATCATTAGACCAAGGTCTTTCTTTCTAACCTTTTTACCTGCTGCAGCAAATTGTGCTACTGCTGATAGAGGTGTAGCTTTAGAAGATTGTCCACCTGTATTTGAATAAACTTCTGTATCGAATACGAAGATGTTGATATTTTCACCACTTGCAAGTACGTGATCTACACCACCAAATCCGATATCATAGCTCCAACCGTCACCACCAAAAATCCATACAGATTTTTTGATTAGGTAGTCTTGAAGTTTTAGTATATTGTTTAGGTATTTCTTAGCATCTTCATTTGCTAAATCTTCTTTTACATTTAGGATAGCTGCTGTTGCTTCTTTAGAAGCTTTAACATCATCTTTTCCTTCTAGCCAAGCTTTGAATGCTTCGTTGTATGCTGAATCAAGTCCTAGTTCTAAGAATTTGTTCATGTTATCTTCTAGGATATGTGTATTTGCTTCTGTAGCAAGTTTCATACCATAGCCATATTCAGCAGCATCTTCGAATAGTGAGTTACCCCAAGCTGGGCCTTTACCTGTTGCAAGGTTTTTAGTATATGACATTGCTGGTGCACTAGCTCCCCAAATTGAAGAACATCCTGTAGCGTTTGCTATATACATTCTGTCTCCGAACAATTGAGTAATTAGTTTAGCATATGGTGTTTCACCACAACCTGCACAAGCACCTGAGAATTCGAATAATGGTTGTTTGAATTGGCTGCCTTTAAGTGTCATAGGATCCATAACATCTTCTTTGTAGCCAATTACATTATGTGCATATTCCCAGTGTTCTTTTTCTTTTTCTACTTCTTCTTCGAAAGGTTTCATTAGTAGAGCTTTCTTTGGAGCTGGACATACGTCTGCACAGTTACCACAGCCTGTACAATCTAGTGGAGATACTTGGATTCTAAATTCATATCCTTCCATACCTTTACCGATTGCTTTTTTAGTATCAAAACCTTCTGGTAGATTTGCTTTTTCATCTTCTGTAACTAGGAATGGTCTTATTACTGCGTGTGGGCATACATAAGAACATTGGTTACATTGGATACAATTATCTATTTGCCATTCTGGTACGTTAAGAGCGATTCCTCTCTTTTCGTAAGCAGTTGTACCTGATTCGAATTCACCATTTTCTATTCCTACGAAAGCAGATACTGGTATATCGTCTTCTTTTTGTTCAAGCATTGGTTTAACGATGTTTTTAATGAATTCTGGAAGTTCTTTTTCTTCTTTAACTTCATCAACTGCATCTTTCCATTCAGCTGGAACTTCTACTTTGATTGGTGCTTCAAGTCCTTGATCTACAGCGTTGTAGTTCATGTTAACTATATCTTCACCCTTGTGACCGTATGATTTAACGATAGATTCTTTTAGGAATCTTACAGCATCTTCTACTGGTATAACTTTTGTTAAGTTAAAGAATGCTGATTGCATAATCATGTTTGTTCTTCCACCAAGACCGATATTTTGTGCTATATGGCTTGCGTCTAAGATATAGAAATCAATGTTCTTTTCAGCAAGAGCTCTCTTCATCTTAGCTGGAAGATGATTTTCAAGATCTTCAACTGACCAAACAGTGTTTAGTAAGAAAGTACCACCTTCTTTGATACCTGCTAGTAGATCATATTGGTTAACGTAAGCTTGTTTTGAACAAGAAATAAAGTCAGCTTCATCTAATAGATATGTTGAAAGAATAGGTTCTTTACCAAATCTTAAGTGAGATACTGTTAGACCACCTGATTTTTTAGAGTCATAGTCAAAGTATCCTTGAGCATACATGTCAGTATTATCACCTATGATCTTGATAGCTTGTTTGTTAGCACCTACTGTACCATCTGAACCAAATCCCCAGAATTTACATCTGCTTGTACCTTCGTGTCTAACTTTGAAGTCATCTCTTGGAAGTGATTTATTTGTAACATCATCTGTGATTGATAGTGTAAAGTCATGTTTTGGCTCATCTTTAGCAAGATTATCAAAAGCTGCTTTAACATCTGCAGGTATTGTATCTTTTGAAGATAGACCGTAGATACCACCGATTATAAGTGGTCTTTCGTCACAATCATAATAGCTTGCTTTAACATCTAAGTATAGTGGTGAACCAATTGCACCTTTTTCTTTTGTTCTATCAAGAACAGCTATTTTCTTAACTGATTTTGGTATAACTTTTAGTAAGTGTTCTGCAGACCATGGTCTGTAAAGATGAACTTCTACAAGTCCTACCTTTCTGCCTTCTTTTAGTAAAACATCGATTGTTTCTCTAGCTGTTTGGCATACAGAACCCATAGCGATAATGATATTTTCTGCATCATCAGCACCATAGTAATTAAATAGACCATAGTTTGTACCAAGTTTTTCGTTGATTTGGTTCATGTAGTCTTCTACAATACCAACTATATCTACATAAGCATTGTTACTTGCTTCTGTTCTTTGGAAGAAGATATTTTTCTCAGCTGTACCCATGTGTTTTGGTCTTTCAGGGTTAAGTGAGTGGTTTTTAAATTCTTCTACTGCTTCATAGTCAAGCATTGGAGCAAGATCTTTGTAATCCCAAACTTCAACTTTTTGAATTTCGTGGCTTGTTCTAAATCCATCAAAGAAGTTGATAAATGGCACTCTACCTTTAATAGCTGCTAAGTGAGCAACTGGTGAAATATCCATAACTTCTTGTACTGAGTTTGAAACTAGCATTGCACAACCTGTTTGTCTTGCTGCCATTACGTCTGAATGGTCACCATAAATAGATAGTGCGTGTGTTGCAAGGGTTCTTGCTGATACGTGGAATACACCTGGTAATCTTTCTCCAGCAATCTTATACATGTTAGGAATCATTAATAATAGACCCTGACTTGCTGTGTATGTAGTAGTAAGTGCTCCTGCTGCAAGTGATCCATGCATAGCTCCTGCTGCACCAGCTTCTGATTGCATCTCTTTAACTTTTACCTCTTGACCAAATAGGTTTTTGCGTCCGTTTGCTGCCCAAACGTCTACGCTTTCTGGCATTGGTGAAGAAGGTGTAATTGGATATATAGTAGCTACATCAGTAAACGCATATGATACGTGAGCTGCTGCAGTATTACCATCCATTGTCTTCATTGCTCTAGTAATTGTCATCTAGACCTCCTAAAATAATTATAAGCAATTATCGTTAACACTAATATAATTATAAATATTTTTTCATTACTTGTCAAGAGAAAAAGAAAAGATTTTCTTTTATCTTTCAGTATTTTTCAATTGATAATGATTATCATATCCTATTTTCTCTAAAATAATCTATGTAAAATATTCATTTTAAGCCCTATTAAACCATATATTTATGAATAAATATGCTATTTGGCTAAAGTGAATAATAGTATGTAAATAAAACAAGAGGACAGACCTAAGTCTGCCCCTAATTTGTAATTATTTTCCCGCTAGTCTCTTGTAGGTATTGTACCTAGCTTTTGCTGCGTTTTCTGCTTGTTCATATAATTCATCTGCACTTTCTGGGAATGATATTTTTAGTGATGAATATCTTACCTCTCCTTGGATAAATTCTTGGAATGATTCACTTGGCTCTTTTGAATCTAATTGGAATGGATTCTTACCTTCATCTTCTAGTCTTGGGTCATATCTCCATAAGTGCCAGTAGCCCGCATCTACAGCTTGCTTTTCCCTTCTTTGACTTTTGCCCATGCCTATCCTTATACCGTGGTTTATACATGGTGCATAAGCTATGATAATTGATGGGCCATCATAGGATTCTGCTTCTCTTATTGCTTTTAGGCATTGATTTTGGTTTGCTCCCATTGCAACTTGAGCTACGTAGACATAGCCATAATTTGTTAGCATTAATCCAAGGTCTTTCTTTCTTACCTTTTTACCTGAAGCAGCAAATTGTGCCACAGCTGCAAGTGGTGTTGCCTTTGAACTTTGTCCACCTGTATTTGAGTAAACTTCTGTATCAAATACCAGGATATTGATATTCTCTCCTGATGCTAGGACGTGGTCTACTCCACCATAACCAATATCATAAGCCCAACCATCACCACCAAAAATCCAAACTGATTTTTTGATTAGGTAATCTTTTAGGTCATAGATATCTTCGAGTATGGATTTTGCTCTTTCATCCTCTATCTTTTCTTCTTTTAAGTTTAGAATTTTTGCTGTTGCTTCTTTGGAACCTCTTACATCATCTTTATTTTCTATCCATTCTTTAAAGGCTTCATTTAAGTCTGTATCTATATTTAAATCTAAAAATTCTTTCATATAGGTTTCTAGTAAATACTTATTAGAATCGGTAGCAAGTTTCATACCATATCCATATTCAGCATTATCCTCGAATAAGGAGTTTGCCCAAGATGGTCCTTTACCCTCGCTATTTTTAGCATAACAAACTGATGGCGCACTTGCTCCCCATACAGATGAACAGCCTGAAGCATTGGCTATTAGCATCCTGTCTCCATATAATTGGGTTACAAGTCTTGCATAAGGAGTCTCACCACATCCCGCACATGCACCGGAGAATTCTAGAAGTGGTTGTCTAAATTGGCTACCCTTTACTGTTGTAGGCTCCATCAAATCTTCTTTATATCCTATTTTTTCGTGAGCATAGGTCCAATTATCTTTTTCTTTTTCTACTTGTTCTTCAAAAGGCTTCATGATTAAAGCTTTATTTGGTGCTGGACAAACATCTGCACAGTTTCCACATCCTGTACAATCAAGTGGCGATATTTGTATTCTAAATTCATATGCTTCAAGTCCTTTGCCTATGGCTTTTTTAGTTTCAAAACCTGCTGGAACCTTTGCCTTTTCTTCTTCTGTAACCAGGAATGGCCTTATTACGGCATGCGGACAAACAAATGAGCATTGGTTACATTGGATACAATTGTCAATTTGCCATTCTGGAACATTTAAGGCTACACCACGTTTTTCATATTGAGTTGTTCCTGTATCCCAAGCACCATTATCTAAATCTTTAAATAATGAAACAGGAAGTTCGTCTTCTTTTTGTTCTTCCATTGGCTTTACAATGTTTTGTATAAAGTCAGGAAGTTTTACTTCTTCTTTTTCTTCATCTTTTGCATCTAGCCAAGATTCAGGTACTTCTATCTTTTCATAAGCACTTGCTCCCTTATCAACCGCTTCATAGTTCATAGCGACTATATCTTCACCCTTATGACCATAAGCTTTAACTATAGAATCTTTTAGATATTTAATGGCATCATCTACATCTATTACTTCTGTTAGATTAAAGAAGGCTGATTGCATAATCATATTTGTCCTTGAACCAAGACCAATGTTTTCTGCTATATGGCTTGCATCTATTATATAGAAATTGATTTTATGTTTTGCTAGGTAATTTTTCATTGAGGCTGGAAGATGGTCATCTAGTTCATCCTTTGACCAGATAGTATTTAATAAGAAAGTTCCTCCTTCTTTTAAACCTTCTAGCAAGTCATACTTATAAACATAAGCTTGTTTAGAAACAGAAATAAAATCAGCTTCATCTAATAGATAGGTTGAAAGTATAGGCTCTTTACCAAATCTTAAGTGAGAAACGGTAAGTCCTCCTGATTTTTTAGAATCATAGTCGAAGTAAGCTTGGACATACATATCGGTATTATCTCCGATAATTTTAATTGCTTCTTTGTTAGCGCCAACAGTACCATCAGATCCAAAGCCCCAGAATTTACATCTTGATTCACCCTCATGTCTAATTCTAAGGTCTGTTCTAGGAAGTGACTTATTTGTTAGATCATCTGTGATTGATAGGGTAAAATCTTTAACCATGCCCTTATTTAGGTTGTCGAAGGCCGCCTCAAAATCAGCTGGTATTGTATCTTTAGAGCTTAATCCAAATCGACCACCTATAATTTCAGGTTTATCTTCAACATTATAGAAAGCTGTTACTACATCTTTGTATAGTGGTTCACCCTCTGCACCTTTTTCTTTTGTCCTATCTAGAACACCAATTCTCTTAACAGTCTTTGGTATAACTTTAAGAAGGTGATCTTTAGAAAATGGTCTGTATAGATGTACTTCAACAAGACCTACTTTTTGTCCATTAGCATTTAGATAGTCAACAGTTTCTCTTATAGCCTGGCATCCAGAACCCATCGCAACTAGGGCTCTATCAGCTTCTGGGTGGCCATAGTAATTAAATAACTTATAATCAGAACCGATCAGATCGTTTATCTTGTTCATATAATTTTCTACTATGTAAGGTAGCCTGTCATAAATAGGATTTGATGCTTCTGCTGCTTGGAAGAAAATATTCTTTTGAACAGTGCCCATAGTTTTTGGTCTTTCTGGGTTTAAAGATGAATTTTTAAATTCTTTTACAGATGCGTAGTCAACTAAAGGTGCTAGGTCCTTATAATCCCAAATATCTATTTTTTGAATTTCATGGCTCGTTCTAAATCCGTCAAAGAAATGTAGGAAAGGAACTCTTGCTTCTATTGCTGATAGGTGGGCCACAGCTGCTAAATCCATTACCTCTTGTACAGAGTTTGACGCTAGCATCGCTACACCAGTCTGCCTTACAGCCATAACATCTGAGTGGTCTCCGTAGATTGAAAGAGCATGGGTTGCAACTGTTCTTGCTGCTATATGGAAAACACCAGGCAAACGCTCTCCTGCAATTTTATATAAATTTGGAATCATTAATAGTAAGCCCTGGCTTGATGAATATGTAGTAGTAAGGGCACCAGCTCCAAGAGATCCATGCATTGCTCCTGCTGCACCACCCTCTGATTGCATTTCTTTTACTATAACTTCTTTACCAAATATGTTTTTTCTCCCGTTTGCTGCCCAAACGTCTATGTATTCTGGCATTGGTGAAGATGGAGTTATAGGAAAGATTGTAGCAACCTCTGTAAATGCGTATGAAACATGAGCTGCTGCTGTATTACCATCCATAGTTTTTTTGACTCTAGTAATTGTCATAATAAATCCTTTCTCGTCATATTTTGAAATAAATTGACATAAATATTTTATATCTACTAATATTATATACAAAAATCGTTTTTATGACAATAGGAAATTTATATTTTTAAAAAAAGAACCCCTTTTTGACCTGAACCCCAAAATCCGGAATACGGATGGAGGGGTTTTTGTATGCCAAAATACACAAAAGAATTTAAAATCAAACTAGTAACGGAATATTTATCAGGGGAATCT
>NZ_JAMXSL010000059.1:0-7412 GCF_026131715.1 Anaerococcus sp. NML200537
GACTTATTAATAGAAAGTGATATAATTAATTAAAGGAGCTTTTATGAAAAGTAGTGAAGATGATTATATAAAATTAAGGGACGGAACCCACATTTTTTATAAGGAATATGGCCAGGGTGAAAATCTTTTTCTCCTTCATGGTAATGACGGGGATATGACTTATTTTGAATATCAGATAGGATTTCTATCTAAGTATTTTCATCTTATTTTGATAGATTTTAGGGACCATGGGTTTTCTGACAATAATAAGGATAAGCTCAGTTTTGAAATTATGGCAAATGACCTAAAGGAAGTCTACCAGGCTTTGGGTCTTAAGAAGGCCCACGTCTTAGGTTTTTCTGATGGGGCAAATCTTGCCCTTGTATTTCATAAGTTGCATGGAGAAATGATTAATAAACTCATTCTTAATGCTCCAAATGCAAGATTTGATTGGATTACACCTTTTGCAAAGGTCCTTATGATTTTAGAAAATATAGTCTGGACTATTTTGCCATTTTTTAAAAAGAATAAAAGGGTAGCAAGGCTTTTGCTTGGTGATCTAAAGCTTGAAAAGTCGGACCTTAGAGATATTGACAATCCAACTATGATTATTGTTGGGTCCAATGATTTGATAAGGCTATCTCACATAAGAGGTATTGCCCAAAACATTAGAGACTGCAAGCTTTATATTATAAAAAAACAGGGTCATAAGTTAGCAAGGAAGGCCCCTGAGATTTTTAACAGGCTTGTTTTAGATTTTTTGAAAGGAGATTAGATGAAATTATTTAAAAAATATAGGGAAAAATTTATACATTTTATATTTTTGTTTCTTGTCTTGATGGCTATATATTATTTAGCTAAGACTGCTACAGGTTTTAAAACGAGCCTCATTCTTGGTATATTTTTGCTAGTTGGTATTATTTATGTCTTTATAAGATTTAAGGATATTTTGATTTCACTGAGAAATAATTATGGAGAACTTGCCCTAAAGCTAGCTAGAGAATACATACTAAGGATCAATTCGATTTTTATTGGATTTTATGGTCTTGGCTTTCTTTTAAGTGTGAATGTGAGTGATAATTTAAATTATTTTCCCTTTAATGAATTTTCTTTTATGACAATTGTCCTTGTTAGGGCTCTGCTTGAATTTGTATTAGGCTTTGTCTTTTTAATCCTAGCAAGACTATCCTTTGATAGGCAAAAGAAATTTTTAAATATACTTTATCCACTTTTGGCTTTCACTGGATTTTATCTAATTCTAATAGGGGATACAGTCTTTACCTTGGTTCCTCTTTTCTTGATAGGCTTTATTTCTTATCTAACAAGAGAGGCTCTAATAAAGGATGCTTTTGTATTTAGTGTAGAAGAGATAATCATAGATTCGATTTTTGCAGGCTTTTGGGCTTTTATCTACCTTAAAAATATAGCTTCAGATCAGCTTCTAGAAAATTATCCTTTCCTAAATAAAATTTTAATTTTTTCAATTTTGATAGGTGCTGTTTTATTATGTCTAAAACTTATTCTTCTCTATATGAAAAAGGATGTTTTAATAAGTGATGAGCCAGATATAGGAGAATTTAGGGACTTTGTTCAAAAAAATACTCCAACAGGATCAACTACAGCTGGTCTTGGCTTTTTGAATGATAAGTATATATATTATTACACTAATGAAAATGACGAAAAGCTCATGGCATTTTTATATCAAATAGTAAATAACAAGATTATTGTCATGGGTGAGCCCTTTGGTGATAGGGCATACTTGGATGAGGCTCTGTTAGATTTTATAGAAAGATCCTATATCAAATCACTAAATCCAGTCTTTTATGAAGTGGGTGAGAAATTTACCCTTAATTTGCACGATTATGGGTTTGATTTTATGAAATTTGGTGAAAATGCCCTTATTGACCTCCGTGAATTTTCTTTAGCAGGGAGGAAAAAATCCTCTCTTAGAAATATCCTAAATAGGTTTGAAAAAGATGGTTATAAATTTGAAATCTTAGACCCTCCTTATGATGATAAGCTTCTTGACAGGCTTGATATTATTTCAGATAAGTGGCTTAAGGGAAGAGAAGAGAAGGGATTTTCCCTAGGATTTTTTGATAGGGATTATTTAAATGAGTCAAGGCTTGGTCTTGTTTATGATAAGGATGGTGATGTTACTGCCTTTACTAATATTATGCCAAACTATGACCCGGATGTAATGACCATAGATCTTATGAGGTATGACACAGATATGAATGTCAATTCTATGATGGATTATCTATTTTTAAATCTTTTCTTAAAGGCCCAAGAAGAGGGAATGAAATATTTTAACCTAGGTATGGCACCTCTAGCCAATGTTGGCAAGTACAAGTCAGCCTATTTGAGCGAGAGGGTTGCAGCCTTTATTTATGGCCACGCCGATAGCATCTATCCATTTAAAGGGCTTAGAAATTATAAATCAAAGTATGCGAGCTTATGGGAGCCAAGGTACACCTGCTTTGGCAAGGGTAATCTGATTCTATCATCACTACTTGCAGTCTTCCTGGCTGATAAGAAGCACAATAAGGATATATAGATGTATGTATACCTGCTTGAAATAAAATTTGTAATCTTTGACGCCTTTTCTCTTAAGGATAAGAGAAGGACTGTGAGGTCAATTTTAGATTATGCTAGAAAGAATTTAAATATTTCTGCAGCAGAAATTTCTGACCTAGATATCCTTAATAAAGCCCACTTGGGCTTTGTGACCATTAGTAATTCCAATAAGGTCGCTAGAAAAATTATTGATGATTTGATAAATAGGATCGAATCTACTTATCCAATAGAAATTTTAGAGAAAAATATGGAAAGATTAGCCTAGTTTTTGGGTATATTTTAAGTGAAAGAAGGGAAGTAAATATGAATTTTTATAAAAAATCACAAGAGATAAAAGACTATTTAATAGAAATAAGAAGAAATCTTCACGAAAATCCTGAAATTGGCTTTGAGATGACTAATACTGTCAAACTTGTCACAGATGAACTTGATAAGATGGGCATTAAATATTCAAAACCAATAGAATCTGGAGTCCTTGCAACAATTGGCAAGGGAGATAGGTGTATACTATTAAGGGCTGATATGGATGCCCTACCTATAAAAGAAGAAGCTGATGTAGTTTGCAAGAGCACAAATGAAAATGGTCACTTGTGCGGTCATGATTTCCATACAGCTATGCTCTTAGGAACAGCTAAGCTTCTTAAGGAAAATGAAGACAAGATAAATGGAGTAGTTAAACTAATGTTCCAACCAGCAGAAGAGCTTCTATCTGGCAGTCAGAAGATGATAGATGCAGGCATACTTGAAAATCCTAAAGTAGAAAAGGCTATGATGGTTCATATGGATACAACTCTTGCACCTGGACTTTATATCAAAAAAGGTGAGATGGCTACATCTAATAACAACTTTAGAATAGAGGTAGAAGGCTACGGAGCCCATGGAGCTATGCCTGAAAAAGGGGTAGACGCAGCCTTTATTGCAGCACAAATTGTAAATGCTCTTCAAGTTTTGGTATCTAGAGAAATATCCTTTAGGGAGGGCGCTGTCCTTACTACAGGCCACATTAGTGCGGGCAATGCCCCAAATATTATCCCAGATAAGGCTATTATTGAAGGTACTACAAGAACCTATTCACAAAAAAGTAAGGAACATATCAAGACTAGGATTCCTGAAATTGCTGATCATATTGCAAAAGCCTTTAGAGGTAAGGCAAGCTTTGAAATACTATCAGATGTACCTGCTATTATGAATGATGATCAAATGGTAGATGATATAGTAGAAGTATTAAAGGAAATAAAAAAGGAAAATCCAGATTTTAATTATTCTGATAAAGCTGAAGCAGTTACAGCTTCAGATGATTTTGCAAATGTAGCAAAAAATGTGCCAGCTGTTATGATGATGGTAGGTTGTAAGGTAGATGATCAAACAGTTTATCCACTTCATAACGCCAAGGCCAAATTTAATGAAGATGCAATAATCTATGGGCCAACCCTTATGGCAAGTGTTGTTATGAAATATTTGGGAGGAAATAAATGAAAATAATTTGTTATAATAGGTGTTCTACATGCAAGGGCATACTAAAGATGCTTGATGAGAAAAATGTAGAATATGATTTAAGAGATATTAAAGAAGATAATCCGACTAGGGATGAACTTAAAAAGTGGCATGAGGCTACAGACTATGATATAAAGAGATTTTTCAATACTTCAGGCCAAATCTATAGGCAGATGAATCTAAAGGATAAGCTTAAAGAGATGAGTCTTGATGAGAAATATGATCTTTTGGCAACTGATGGCATGCTTGTCAAAAGACCAATTCTTTTTAAGGATGATGGAGACATTTTAGTTGGTGCTGATGTTAAAAAATATGTAGAAAGCCTATAAGTTGATTGATTATTTTGTGAATTGATGTATCATATTAACAAAATAAAGGAATTAATATGAGAAAGAAATTAAAATTATCAGAAAATTTATTGATTGGTTCCTTACTTTTTGGCTTATTTTTTGGGGCGGGAAACTTGATTTTCCCCCTAGAAATAGGTCAGAGGTCGGGAGCTAATTTATTTCCAGTAACAATTGGATTTTTGGCATCAGCTGTAAGCTTGCCAATATTAGCAGTAGTAGCAACAGCTGCAAGTGATAGTGAGAGCTTGTTTGACCTATCAAAGGGAGCGGGCAAGAAGTTTGCTTATTTTTTTACCACACTCTTATACCTAGCCATAGGTCCTGGCTTTGCTATACCAAGAACAGCAACCACCTCCTATGAGGTAATATTTGAAGGTTTTAAGAGTTTTTATAATCCTGTCGGTCTTTTTATATTTTCTGTGGTATTTTTCTTGGCAGTCTTGTTCTTTTCAATTAAAAAGGCAAGCCTAATCGATACCATAGGTAAGTATATGACTCCAATATTTTTAATATTATTGTCTCTTTTATTGGTCCTTTCAATATTTAAACCAATGGGTCCTATTGGGGCTAAAGGAGCTGCTCCAAAGTACTTAGTATCACCTTTTGCTGTAGGTTTTGTAGATGGTTATAATACCTTAGATGCACCAGCAGGCCTTGCTTTTGCTATTATAATCATATCAAACATCAAAAGCTTGGGAGTAAGTGACAAGAAATCTATGGCCTTTGAAACCTTTAAATCTGGCATAGTTTGTCTAATAGCTATGTCTATAATATACTCAGGCCTTGCCTTTATGGGGGCAGGAAGTGCAAATATTATGGATGATTTTGAAAATGGAGCTGTAATTTTAGCAAAAATTTCCAGCCATTATCTTGGAGGGCTTGGTCACTTGATTTTGTCAGTTATAGTATTTATAGCTTGCCTAAAGACAGCTATTGGTCTTGTATCAGCCTGTTCTGAGATGTTCGAAGATATGTTTAAGATAAATATTTCTTATAAACAGTATTGTTATATCTTTACTGGCTTATCATTTTTGGTAGCAAATCTTGGCTTAAAACAGATAATATCCTTATCTGTACCAGTCTTGATGTTTATCTATCCTATATCAATTGTCCTAATTAGCTTATCAATCTTATCAATTTATATGGGTAAGAGAAAGAGAGTTTACCAAATTACTTTAGGTGTAACAAGCTTATTTGCCCTACTTGACTTTATAAAAGCTTTACCTGATCCTATAAAAAATATAGGATTATTAGATTCTATTTTAACTTTTGGAGAAAATACTCTTCCAGGATTTAAAATAGGTTTTGCTTGGATAATACCAGCTCTTCTTGCTTTTGTAATATCATATTTAATTGATAGAAAATATATAAGAAATTGAATTTAAATTATTTGAAAGTATGATATTATTTATATTATGAGAGGAATTATATGAGTGATTTTATACTGAGTGCGACATCTACTGTTGACATAAATAAAGAAATATTAGATAGGGAAGATATCAGATGGATCGCCTTTAATTATGAAATAGATGGTGAAAATTATAAGGAAGACTTTGGCGAAAGTATTTCCTTTAATGACTTCTATGAAGCAATGAAGGATGGTGCAATGACAAAAACCAGTCAGATAACCTACTCATCTTACATAGAATATTTTGGAAATCTTTTAAAAGAAGATAAGGACATACTTCATTTGACCCTGTCTTCTGGTATTACCGGCGAATATAACCAGGCCCTAATGGCTGTTGATATGCTAAAGGAGAAGTATCCTGAGAGGAAAATCTATGTAGTAGATTCTCTCACTGCCACAGCTTGTCAAGGACTTCTGGTCTTATATTTAAATGACCTTAGAAAATCAGGTTTGTCAATTGAAGAAGTCTATGAGCTTGCCAAAGAAAAAAGAGAATATGTGCACGGCTGGTTTTTTACAAGTGATTTAACCTACCTTGTTAAGGGTGGTAGACTTTCAAAGGCAGCGGGTTCTTTTGGAAATTTATTAAATATTTGTCCACTTATAGAAGTAAACCTTGAAGGAAAGCTACTAGTAAGGGATAAGATAAGAACTAAGAAAAAGGCCACTAAGGCACTTATAGGGCAAATCAAAAACCATATTGCTAAGGATTCATCCTTACCTAAGGAAATCTTCATAGTTCATACTCATTTACATGAGGATGCGGAAGAGTTAAGAGAGACCTTAAGTGAAAAATTTGAAGGCTATGATATAAAAATATACGAAATTGGAACAACAATAGGATCTCACCTAGGACCTGGCACCTTGGGTGCAAGTTTTTGGGGAGATAGGAAAGAAATATAAATTCTAGCGGGCAAGTCTTTGCTAGAATTTTTTATTGAGGAGATATATGAGATTAAGACATAAAGCAAATGCTATACCAAGAATGCAGGAAAGTAAATACATAATATTTGACCCAGAAAACCATAAGGGTAAGTGGAAAGAACTTTTTAGAGATGACAAGCCAATAGCTCTCGAGATAGGAGCAGGCAGGGGTGATTTTATTGTTGGCAAGGCAAGTGCTAACCCTGACTATAATTACCTAGCCCTTGAGATGAATACAAATGCATTTGTAGTTGCCTGTAGAAAGATAGAAAATGAAGAGCTTACCAATGTTTATGGAATAGTGGGCAAAGCGGAAAATTTACTAGATATGTTTGAAGAAGGTGAACTAGCAAAGATTTATCTAAACTTTTCAACACCTTGGCCAAAAACACGTCACCATAAGAGGAGACTCTCTCATGCCAATTTCTTAAAATTATATGAGAAAATCTGCAAGGAAAATGGTGAAATTGAACTTAAAACTGATAATGAAGCCTTTTTTGATGATTCAATATCCTATATGGAGGAATTTGGAATGGAAGTGATTGAAACAGATAGGGATTTAGCTGAAAATAAATCCATAGTCAGCGAATACGAGAGGAAGTTTAGAAATAAAAACATGCCTATTTATTATCTTAAGGCTAGCTTTAAATAATTTGATTTTTTTAAACTTAAGGTATAAT
>NZ_JAMXSL010000060.1:0-7403 GCF_026131715.1 Anaerococcus sp. NML200537
ATTAGATGAAGAAAAAATAAAAAGGAATTCAAATTTTTATGATTATGGTGCAGATTCATTAGTTATTGCTAAAGCGGCAACTAAATTAAGGAGTTATTTAAATTTGAACATACCTTTTGATGTTTTGTTACGAGCAATAATTAATAAGCCTACGATTATTGGAATAGAAGAATTCATATCTAAGTACAGTGAACTACCATCTGAAGACATTTCGTTTGATAATGATTTTATTTATACTAAATTCTATAAATCTAAAGAGACATCTAGTCAAAAAAGATTAAGGGTTTTAGTTCATGGAAACTTTGGTGATTTAAATAGTTTTAATAATTTGGCAAAAGAATTATCAGAACAATCAAATGGTGACATTTTAGTAATAGAATATATGGATACGGAAACATATATGGAAATAGAATCTAAAGATATAGTTCCATACCTAGCAGATATTTTTACAAATAAGATAAGAAAACTAAATTATGAGCATTATCAAATTATAGGATATTGTTTTAGTGGACTTTTGGCTATAGAAATTGCTAGACGATTATCAGAACAAGGTTTTGTAATTGATGATTTAGCTGTCATAGAGGGTGGAACAGTACCAAGTAAAAAAATTGATGAACTATTAATAGAATTTGTTTTTATAAAGGCTTTTAATATAGAACTTTCAGATTTAGGATTTTTTGAATACAAATTCATGGAAAAATTAACTGGTGATTTTGGTAAAAATGAAATTACGATTTCAAAAGCACTAGATTGTTTAACTAATGATGGTGATAGAAATAGATTGC
Organism: Anaerococcus sp. NML200537; assembly: GCF_026131715.1. Lineage (NCBI taxonomy): Bacteria > Bacillati > Bacillota > Tissierellia > Tissierellales > Peptoniphilaceae > Anaerococcus > Anaerococcus sp. NML200537. The sequence goes on from NZ_JAMXSL010000060.1 coordinate 786, forward strand.
TAGAACTAAATGAAATGAGTAAAGATAATCGCTTTAAGTATTATTATGATTTAATATCGAAAAAGAATTCAGACTTTAAGATAAATATTAATTCTTTGAGAGATTCATACAATATATATGTTAAATCTGCTAATAGCCAAATGTATCAAACAGAAATGTATTTTGGTGATATTAATTGTTACTTAGCAAAGGATAATCAAGGGGGATATCGTTATATAGAGCATTATTTAGATAGCTGGGAAGAGATAATAATAGGTCAATTTAATAAACATTATTTACCTGGTGATCATTATTCAATTATAGAAGATGAAAAGAATATGAAAATATTAGCTAAATATTTGAAATGTTTTGAATAAAGTTGAGGTCAATTATGAGAAAATTATTTATTTTAGCACAATCAGAAAGTTCTTATTTAAAAAAAGCTACTTTTATAGCAATATTAGCAGTAATTGTTTCTTTTGTACCTTATATTTTTGTAAGTAAAATAATAAATCTTGTATTTAAAGGTGTCGGAGATTTTGGTTTATATTTAAAACTTTGCGTAGTGATTTTAATTGCATATATGCTTAATTCTATTTTATATGCTAAGGCATTAAGTGTATCGCATGAGGCAGCATTTAATGTTATAAAAGAAATTAGAAATAAAATTGTTGATAAATTGCCTAAGATGTCTTTAGGAAGTTTGAGTGAAATGTCAAGTGGCGAGATGAAGCAGATAATTGTCGATCAAGTTGAAAATATAGAAACGCCATTAGCTCATCTAGTCCCAGAAATGATATCTAATATAGTTGGACCAATATTTATATTTATTTATTTAGTAACTATAGATTGGAGAATGGCTTTAGTATCTCTAGTATCAGTGCCGATAGGACTATTAATTATGAAGCCAGCTTTAAAAATTTATGGTAATCAGTATGCTGGTTCTGTTAAAACTCATAGTGAAATGAATTCTTCGATAGTTGAGTATATAAATGGAATTGAAGTAATAAAAACATTTAATCAAGGAGAAATTTCGTATGATAAATTCGCTGATAAAATAAACTCGAATGCAAAGTATTTTTATAATTGGATGAAATCGTCCCAGGCATCTATGTCTTTCTCAAGAGCAATAATGCCAACCACAATGATTACAGTTTTACCAGTAGGATGGTTATTATATATAAATGGAAATTTATCTTTGGATAAATTCGTAATATGTATATTGTTGTCTCAAGGACTTTTAAATCCGTTGATGAAAGTAATTAATTTTGTTGATGCATTAGCAAGAGTAAGTACCACAGTAAGTCAGGTTGATAGTATACTTATGGCAAAAGAACAAGAACATTCAAATGAAAGTATTAAATTATTGAACCATAATATTGAAATGCATGATGTTTATTTTTCTTATAATGAAGATAAAGAAATACTTCATAAAGTAAATCTATTTATAAAAGAAAATACAAAGAATGCTTTAGTAGGTCAATCTGGAAGTGGTAAAAGTACAATTGCAAAATTATTGGCAGGATATTGGGATATTAATGAAGGAAGTATAAAATTAGGCTCAGTAGAATTAAAGGATATTCCATTAAGGGATCTCTATAGTAAAATAGCCTTTGTTTCACAAGATAATTTTCTATTTGATGATACTATAAGAGAAAATATTAGAAAAGGTAATTTGAAAGCGAGTGATGAAGAAGTTGAGGAAATAGCAAGAAAATCTGGTTGTTATGATTTTATAATGAATTTAGAAAATGGATTTGATACTAAAGCTGGAAATGGTGGTTCACATTTATCAGGTGGACAAATACAAAGAATTAGCATAGCGAGAGCAATGCTTAAAAATGCACCAATTATAATATTGGATGAAGCAACTTCGTATATGGATCCTGAAAATGAAGCTATAGTTCAAGAAGCAATAAGTAAATTAATAGAAAATAAAACTGTAATAACCATAGCTCATAGGCTATCTACAATAGTAGATTCAGATAAAATTTTTCTGGTTGATAATGGTAGTATAATCAGCTCTGGAACACATAAGGAGTTGTTGGACAAATCAGATTTATATAAAAAGATGTGGCAAGTAAGTACGAATAGAGGTGAAGAAGATTATGTATAGTACATTGAAAAAAATTTGGATTTTTGCTAAAGATGAACAAAAGAACATAATTCAATCGACTCTGCTGAATGTGATAAATTCAATATTCTACATGTTGCAAATAGGGGCTATATATTATATTATGTTAGGAATTACAAGTAAAAGTCCAAGCCCTAAAATAGGAAAAATAGCATTACTATTGATGTTGGTAAGTATTGTAGGTAGGGGTATTTCAAATACTTTTGCTCAATTAAAAAATTGTCATGCTGGCTATTTTATGGTTGCAAATAGAAGAATTGAAATAGGAAATAAATTGAAGACAGTTCCAATGGGATTTTTAAACAACAAAAATCTAGGAAATATAACTGGGGTGATGACAAGTGTATTAGACGATGTGGAAAATAATGCGCCAGTTGTTTTAGTAGTTATGGTAACAGGTTTAATAAGTACACTTGTATTTACAGTTATGTTATTTTTATTTGACATAAGAATAGGATTAATCGTTACTATTGGAATTTTTGTATACCTGTTTCTAACTTCAAAAATGGATAAAAAATCTGCTGATGTTGCTGAAATAAGACAAAGAACCCAAAGAAATTTAGTTGGGAGTATTTTAGAACATATCAAAGCTATGCCAGTGGTTAAATCTTTTAATTTAACAGGAGAAGGCGATGAAAAAGTAAGAAATGCTATTGAAGATAGTGCAAATTCAAATTTAAGCATGGAGAAAGCAATAACACCATATTTAATAGCACAAAATTTAACTTTACAGTTATTTAGCGTGATAATGATTATATTTGCTTTAAAATTTTATATATCGGGAACTATGAGTTTATCTAATGTAGTTATGACTATAATAATGTCATTTACAGTATTTAATCAAATTTCTTTAGCCGGTTCACAAACGGCAACTTTAAGAGTTGTATCATCATCTATTGATGAGGCTAATCAATTGTATAATATGCCTGCGATGGATATAGAAGGTAAAATGTTTGATGTTAAAGATTTTGATATTAGATTTCAAAACGTTGATTTTTCGTATAATAGTCAAGAAGTTCTTAAAGATATAAACTGTCTAATACCTGAAAACAAATTAACAGCAATTGTTGGACCTTCTGGAAGTGGAAAAACAACAATGTGCAATTTAATATCTAGATTTTGGGATGTAAATAGAGGTTCTGTAAAAATTGGAGGTATAGATGTAAGAGATTTAAAGCTAGAAAATTTAATGAGCAATATTTCCATGGTGTTTCAAAGAGTTTATTTATTTGAAGATTCCATTGAAAATAATATTAAATTTGGAAATCAAGATGCTACAAAAGAAGAAGTTATTGAAGCTGCAAAAAAAGCGTCATGTCATGATTTTATAATGAAATTACCAGAAAAATATGATACTATAATTGGCGAAGGAGGTGCAAGCCTTTCAGGTGGAGAAAAGCAGAGAATATCTATAGCTAGAGCAATGCTTAAAAATGCTAATATTATAATATTTGATGAAGCTACAGCGAATGTTGATCCTGAAAACGAAGATAAATTACAAAATGCAATAGAAAATCTTACAAGAGATAAAACCGTGATAATGATTGCGCATAGATTAAAAACAATAGAAAATGCTGATCAAATTATTGTGTTAAATGAAGGTAAAATCGAAAATATAGGTATCCACAAAGATTTGGTAAAAACTGAAGGAACTTATAAAAAGTTCGTAGAATTAAGAAGTAAAGCTGAGAATTGGAAATTATAGAAGGAGAAGGAAATGAACAAAGAAAAATTAAAAGTCAAAGATTTAGTAACAATTGGGGTTTATGCAGTATTATATTTTGTAGTATATATGGCTACAGGAATGGTAGGAGCAGTTAATCCATTTATGAATTTAGTAGCCCCATTTTTATGTGGTATTATAGGCGGAATTTTAGTAATGTTATTTATGGCAAAAATACCTAAGCCAAAGGCATTGTTTATTTTTTCTGCAATAACACCAATTATTACAATTTTTACAACTGGTGTTTGGCAATCATTAGTAAATGGAATAATCGTTTCAGCTCTTGCCCAATACTTTACAAGTAAAGGTAATTATAAATCAGTAAAAATGAATATAATTGCGACAGGCTTTGTTACCTTAACATCCTGTGGTCATTTTTTATTCATGCTATTTTTTAAGAAACAATATATAGAAATGACAAAAGCGACAATGGGTATAGAATATGCACAAATATATGAAAGACTAATGACAACTCCAAATATAATTTTAGCATATGCAGGAGCTTTCATCGGAGGAGTAATAGGAGCATATATTGGAGCTAAATTACTAAAAAATCAATTTGAGAAAGCTGGCATTGTATAATGCCAGCTTATAGTGATAATCACTTCAATCCTAATCCTATAACAAAAATAACAGTAATTTTAATTCTAGGATTTGCAGCAATTCACTATAATTCGGATATATTTGCATTGAGCCTAGTTATTATTTGTTCGATTTTATACATTATCAATGGATATTTTATTGATGCAGTAAAGAATTTAATATTGTATTTTATAATTTTTAGTATTCCAAATTATGAAGGGATGTATCATTTTAATTTGCTTATTAAAATGGTCTTATCTTTTCTAATTCTTGTAAAAATTGCTTATTTGCCTTTAATGTTTGGAAAATATTTTATAAGAACTACAGATGTTGGCTCAATTATTTCATCTATGGATAAGTTAAAAGTTCCATATTATTTTTCTATTCCTATAGCAGTAATGTTTAGATTTTTCCCATCTTTTTTGGAAGAAAGAAAAAATATAAAAATTGCGATGAAAATTAGGGGAATAAGAACAATTAACCCCATAAAATATCTAAGATATGTTTCAATTCCTCTATTAATAATATCCTCAAATTTGATCGATGATATTTCTAAGGCGGCAGAAACTAAGTGCATAGCTGATCCAGTAAAAAAGCAAAGATATATAAAATTAAAAATTAAAGCCATTGACATAATACTATTAATCGTTGTTATAGCACTTATGATATGGGGTAAATAAATGAATAAAAAAATAATAGAATTGAGTAATATTAACTTAACCTACCCAAATGGAAAACTTGCATTAAAGGATATAAATCTTACAATTAATGAGGGTGAATTTCTTGTTATTTCTGGAGAGAGTGGCTCTGGAAAAACATCTCTAATTAATACAATAAATGGAATAGCCACTAGATTTGATAATTGCTCTTATACTGGTGAGGTTTTTATTAAAGATTTAGATAATGAAAATCTTGAGCTTTATGAGATTTCAAGAGAAATTTCTAATGTTTTTCAAAATCCTAAGACTCATTTTTTTAATGTGGACACTACAAGTGAGTTACTTTTTTATTTGGAAAATAGAGGATTTGAAAGGGAAATTATGCAGAAAAAATTAGATGAACTCCTAAAAACATTTCCTATAGGTAATTTACTAAATAGAAATATCTTTAAATTATCAGGTGGAGAAAAACAAATACTCTCTATAGCTTCTTCTTTTATTGCAGATACTGATATTGTAGTTTTAGATGAACCATCATCAAATTTAGATCATAAATATACTAAAATAGTTTCAAAAATGTTAAGGGAATTAAAAAATAAAGGCAAAACCATAATTATATCCGAGCATAGATTTTATTTTCTAAGAAATATTTTGGACAGGGTTATTCATATTAAAGATGGTAGAATTTTAAAAGAATTTACTAGAGAAGAATTTTACAATTTATCTGAAAAAGAAAGAGTTAGCTTGGGGTTAAGGAGCATAATAGAACCTAAGATTCAAATAAGTAAAGATTATTTAAATAAAGAGGGCAGTTTTCAAATAAAGAAATTACACTATGAATTTGGAAATCAGAAAAGAGGAATTCATATTGAAAATTTGAACTTTAATGTTGGAGATATAGTTGGAATAATTGGAGAAAACGGAGTAGGGAAAAGTACTTTCTTATCATACTTATTAGGACTTAAAAGAAATGCCGATTTAATAGTATATCTTAATGGTAAAAAAATAAATAAGACTTATTTAACAAAGATTGGTGGATTAGTGATGCAAGATGTGAATCATCAATTATTTGCAGATACAGTTGAAAAAGAGTTAACTTTAGGACTTAAAAAAAGTGAAATAGATTATGAGAATAATTATTCCATTTTAGAATCTTTAGGAATTTTAACTAATAAAGCTAAGCATCCAATGAGTCTATCTGGAGGTCAAAAACAAAGGGTTGCAATAGCTTCTGTTGTAAGTGCCAAACCAAAATTAATATGCTTTGATGAACCAACAAGCGGGATGGATTATAATAATATGATAAAAATTTCAAATCTTATTAAAAAGATTTCGAAAAACAATATTATCTTTATAGTATCACATGACTATGAGTTTTTAAATAAGACTGTAAATAAATTGCTGAATATGCAGGAATATTCTATATATTATGAAAAAATATAAGAAATAAAAATTAATATTTGAAAATAATATGACTGTGTAAAAATTTGTGTATAGAAACCTCCTGATTAGGGTAAGTAAAAACTAATCAGGAGGAATTT
>NZ_JAMXSL010000061.1:0-6827 GCF_026131715.1 Anaerococcus sp. NML200537
TTACTAACCCTATTTTTAATCTTAAACTTTAGGGTGCTTTTTCATGCTTATTTTTATTCAGTTTTTATCAATATCATTACTTATATTTTCTTTGTTTCACCTCTTGACTTTTAATAGTTAGTCTTTCAATATAAAAAGGCGGTAGCGCTTAATAGGACGAATTATCGCGTTACCACCTAAATTTCTTTATAAAAAGACTCTCTTTTGCATTTATGCATGCTACACTAACATATACGAAAACAACCTTCACCTAGTCCTAAGTAAGATTTACACCGACCATCTTCTCTCTAAGCTTATTTCTAGACTACTCCTTTTTCATTGTTAATATTTGATTTAATAGTCTTATTATATTTATCTTTGCCAAAATGTCAATATATAGACCTTTTAGAAAAAAACACTTTATGAAAACGATAGCTTTGATACGGTAAATTAATTTTAATAATTTTTTTACTAGACAAATCTACGAAAATGAATATAATTTAATATATATCAATAAAAATTTTCAGACTTAATGAAAATATTTTCATTATTTGATTTTTTTTGTTATAATATATTTAGAGTCTTGGTGTAGGAGTAATTATGGATTTAAAAATTTACCTTATATCAGATGGCGGTGCTTATCTATTAAAAGATATAGTTAATAGTACCATGAGTCATTTTGATGCCAAATACAAAATAGAAGTATTTGACAATCTAAATAACTTATCAAAGCTAAATGATATACTAGGTGTAATTAAAAGTTCTAACAATTCAATAATTTATCACTCTTTTAGAGACTCTAAGATGAATGCCTATGTCAAAAATTTCTGTAAGGCTCATGAAATTAATAGCATTGAGCTTATGGATTATTCAATTAATTCCATGGCCAAGATTCTTGGTGAAAATCCTCACGAAGAATCTAATTTCATTGACCCTACTGAATTTCTCCATACTAGGAGGATGGATGCCCTAGATTTTGCTATAAAATATGATGATGGTCAAGATTTTAGGGGCCTTGAACATTGCGACATAGCTATCATAGGAGTTTCAAGATCGTCAAAAACTCCCCTATCCATGTATATGGCTAGTAAGGGATACAAAGTTAGTAACATCCCCTTGCTTATAGATTCAAAAGTCCCTCAGGCGCTTTTTGAAATTGACCCAAGTAAAATTTTCGGTCTAACTATTGACAAGGATGTACTTAAAAAAATCAGAGAAGAAAGGCTAAAATCACTCAATCTTTCAGTAGACTCTCTCTACTCTTCTAAGGAGCGTATCAAAAACGAGATCGATTACGCACTTGAATTAATGAATGATTTGGGATGTACGATAATCGATGTCACTTACAGATCTATAGAAGAAACTTCGGAACTTATAATTGATTATTTAAATCAAAATAAAGAAAGGGAAAAATTATGAGCACAAAATACGTTTATAACTTCGATGAAGGCGATAAGTCAATGAGAAGCCTTCTAGGCGGTAAGGGAGCAAACCTTGCAGAAATGACCAACATGGGAATCAATGTTCCTTATGGTTTCTCAGTAACAACAGAAGCATGTATCAGATACTACAAAGAAGATAAAAAACTTTGGGATGAATTAAATGCTGAAATCACTGAACATATTAAAGACCTAGAAAAACACAATGGCAAAACTTTTGGTAATAACGAAGATCCTCTTCTAGTATCAGTTAGATCTGGTGCACCTATATCAATGCCAGGTATGATGGATACTATCCTAAACTTAGGTCTTAACGATGTTGCTGTTAAGGGTCTTGAAAATAAAACTCAAAACAGAAGATTTGCTTACGACTCTTACAGAAGATTTATTCAAATGTTTGCTGATGTTGCAATGGGACTTGATAAAAATAAATTTGAAGAAGTTCTAACAGCCAAGAAAAATGAAAAAGGCGTTGCAACTGACCATGACCTTACAGCCGAAGATTTTGTAGATGTAGTTGATAAATATAAAGTGGTTTATAAAGAACTTGCTGGCGAAGAATTCCCACAAGATCCTAGAAAACAATTAGACCTTGCTATTGCTGCAGTATTTTCTTCATGGAATAACGACAGGGCGATCCTTTACAGAAAATTAAACGATATTGATGATAAAATGGGTACAGCTGTTAACGTTCAATCAATGGTATTTGGTAACATGGGCGAAACAAGCGGTACTGGTGTAGCCTTCTCTAGAAACCCAGCTACAGGAGAAAACGTTCTATATGGTGAATACCTAATGAACGCTCAAGGTGAAGACGTTGTTGCAGGTGTTCGTACTCCAGAACCAATCAGCCATCTAAAAGACTTAATGCCTGAAGTATATGATGAATTTGCAAACACAGCTCAAACTCTTGAGAAACACTATAAAGATATGCAAGATATGGAATTTACTATCCAAGATGGTAAACTCTATTTATTACAAACTAGAAATGGAAAAAGAACTGCCCAAGCTGCAGTCCAAGTAGCTGTAGATATGGTAGAGGAAGGCTTAGTTGACGAAAAAGAAGCCCTATTAAGAGTTAACCCACAAGACTTAGACGGACTTCTCCACCCTACCTTCACTCAAGCAGCTGTAGATAAAGCTGAAGCCCTAACAGTAGGTCTTGCAGCATCACCAGGAGCTGCAGTAGGTAAGATAGCTTTCTCTGCACCAGAAGCTGCAAAAAGAGCAAAAGATGGTGAAACTGTAATCCTTGTACGTGAGGAAACAAGCCCAGAAGACCTAGAAGGTATGGTATCAGCTGTTGGTATCCTTACTGCAAGAGGCGGTATGACATCACACGCTGCAGTAGTAGCAAGAGGTATGGGTAAATGCTGTGTATCTGGTGCTTCAGATATCCACGTAAACGAACTTGAACATACCCTAAGAGTAGGCGATGTAGTTTTAACAGATCAAGATACAATTTCAATAGATGGTTCAACAGGTGCAATCTATGCAGGAGCTCTTGAGACCCAACCACCACAAATGCACGGAGCATTTGGAACATTCATGGAATGGGTAGATAAATATAGAGATATGAAAGTTAGAACAAATGCCGATACACCAAGAGATGCAAAACAAGCTCTAGAATTTGGCGCTGAAGGTATCGGTCTATGTAGAACAGAACACATGTTCTTTGCTGATGATAGAATCTTCCAAGTTAGAAAGATGATCCTAGCTTCTGATCTTGAAACAAGACAAGCAGCTCTAGATAAAATCCTTCCAATGCAAGAAGAAGACTTCTATCAAATCTACAAACTAATGGAAGAAAGACCAGTAACTGTAAGACTTCTTGACCCACCACTTCACGAATTCCTACCAAAGGGAGAAAAAGAAATCGCTGACCTTGCCCTAGAATTAAAGATGCAACCAGCAAGAATTCACGAAAGAATTTCTGAACTTCAAGAAGTAAACCCAATGCTAGGTTTCAGAGGCCTAAGACTTGGTGTAATCTATCCAGAAATCTCAAGAATGCAAGCAAGAGCAATCATGCAAGCAGCTATTAGACTAAATAAAGAAGGCATAAAAGTAGTTCCAGAAATCATGATCCCACTTTCATCAGATGTACACGAACTTGCTTACGTAAAAGATATAGTTGTAAAAGAAATTGAAAAAGTATTTGAAGAACAAGGCATGGAAATTGACTACCTACTAGGTACCATGATTGAAATCCCAAGAGCAGCTATAACAGCAGATGAAATCGCCCAAATTACTGACTTCTTCAGTTTCGGTACAAACGACCTTACACAAATGACCTTCGGTCTATCAAGAGATGACGCAGGTAAATTCCTACCAGCTTACATCGAAAAAGATATCCTAGAAAAGGATCCATTCCAAGTACTAGATCAAAAAGGCGTTGGCTTCTTAGTAGAAACAGCTGTAGAAAAAGGATCCAAAGCAAATCCTGCCCTACACCTTGGTATCTGTGGTGAACACGGTGGAGAACCAAATACAGTTAAATACCTATACAATGTAGGTCTTGACTATGTATCATGCTCACCATTTAGAATTCCAATAGCTAAACTTGCAGCAGCTCAAGCAGCAATCGAAAAAAATAAATAAGCTATAAAAATTATCTCCGGTTAGAATTCCTAATCGGAGATTTTTTTATAAAAAATTTGCAATTTTTATATTCTTAGGATAAAATCTTCAAATAATCCAAAAGGAGAATTTATGGAAAAATTTAAAAAATTTAAAGTAATAGATGGAGCTCAGCTTAAATATATAGCCTTTGCTTCAATGTTTATAGACCATTTTAATAAAGCAATCATAACACCATTTTTGACTGGGTCTGGTCCCCTAGTTATTCTTACAACTATCTTTGATATCCTAGGCAGAATTGCCTTTCCAATCTTTGCCTTTATGATAGTGGAAGGATTTTTTAAAACTAAATCACGCTGGAAATATTTAAGGAATCTCTTAATTTTTGCGGTGATTTCAGAAATCCCTTACGATATGTTCCAATCAGCTGAGTTTGTAAATACCTGGTCACAAAATATTCTATGGGGTCTTGCCCTTGGACTTTTTACCATAATGGTAATTGATAGGCTAAAAGAAAGCATAAAAAATAGACCTCTTTGGGTCATCGTATCGCTAATTCTTGTAGCTCTGTCATGTCTAGGATCCATGCTAATCTCATCAGACTATGAGTATTATGCAATTATAACCATCTACCTATATTATGTTTTCTATGATAAGAGAGTCCTAGCATCAGTTCTTTCCTACCTAGTAATCATCAAGGAAATCTACGCCATCCTCGGTTTTGCAACCGTACTTTTATATAATGGAGAAAAAGGCAAACAAAATAAAATATTTAACTACCTATTTTACCCAGTCCATCTTTTAATTTTTGGAATAATAAGGATGGCCTTTAAAATCTAAAAGACAGCTTAATTTATTTAAGCTGCCTTTTTATTTTGTGTTTTTTATTTTATAAGACTTTATTAGAGAAATAGAATTTATAACAATTGAAAGGGCCACACATATCCAAAGAGCCTTAGAAATAGTTGGCATGGTATCCATAAGTCCTGCCCAGTCTTCTTTTATAATCCTTCCTGCCCCATCGGCATAAAAAGCACATACAGTTAGACTTGTAAAAGATAAAGACAAAAACCTAAAAAAATCCGAAGAGTTTTTGAAATTCATTATATTTAAAATGGCAGTAATTATTGCAGCTGCACCAAAAATTAACCACATTAGTAAGCTTCCTTTTTTATATATTTCTTAACAATTATACCAAAATATATTGACATAAAAATAGAAATAAGACCTGATATAATTCTCTTCGTTACACCCATTTCTGTCGCAAAAATCGCATAGGCAAAGAGTGTTAAAATCGCAATTGTATATAAAAATAAGACAATCCCCCTAGTTGCTATTTTAACTGTAGTTGAATTTTTATCTTCAAAAGATTTTCTTAATACAAAATAGAAAAATCTAATGAAAACTGTTAGTAGTAATAAATAGAGTGCTTTTCCTAAAATTTCCATAATAAATCCTTTCTTATAAATATAGTAATTTTAAACTTTTAAGAACCAATACAATTAAGAATAAAATACTTCTTTATTAGTTCTATCTATCGCTATTTTTCATCACTTTCTAGTTCAACTTCTAAAACCAAGCCTGATAAGTCTTTTTTGAGTCCAGATTTTATTTCTTCCTTCCACTGACTTGAAACAGTTAGATCTTTTGAATAAGTTGAATAAGATTCAAATATACTTAGAGGCTCACCCGCCTTAAGAACTCCTCCATCAGTCCAGGTATAGGCATTTGTTCTTTTATCTATGAAAATCCTATCTCCAAAGTATGCTCCTGATATTAAAGAGATTTTTTTATCTGATATTTCATAAAGGTTTAGGTTATTTGAAGTGATAGCGACCCCTAGCTTTTTACCCTCATCTATATTTGGAAGTTCAATATCAAAAATATCATCTTCATTTCCCTTATCATAAATTTTTAATTTTAGACGAAGGTTGGCATCCTTATCTCCCTTAAATGAATAAACATTGGCTCCAAAATCAACCAAATCTCCGCCATCAAAACCAACCCTTAGGTCAAGGTCGAAATCTTCTTTTATAAGCTTAACCTCTCCAGGATTTTGACTTTCAACCTTACAAGCCCCTAAAATTAGTATTAGAAATAAACTTAATAATACATTTCTCTTTTTCATTTTTTTCTCCTAAATATGGAATTTACTTTTCTTTTTTATCTAGTATAAGTTCAAAGGCTAAAATCTTGAGGTCCTTATCTTCTTCAGTCATTTTTCTAAGGTCTTCTTTTGTGATATTTTTTATATCAATATCCTTATCATCCTTAGACATCCCAACAAAGAGGATAGTTGATTCCTTATCTTTTATATCAGCTTGGTCTAGCCAATAAGTCTTGTTAAAATAGTCCTTGTCCATAGCGGAATCTGACTTAAAACTTGCCGCATAATTTACTTTATCTCCTTCTATCCTAAAGTCAGTATAGGAATTTTCATTAAAACCAATACCAAGCAAAGAATTTTCTTTAGCATCAATTAAATGTCCATGTACAAAGTCAGAAACTTCCCCGTCTTTTATAGAAAATAGTTTCATTTCTAGCTTTTTTATATCCGGTCCTTCGAGGGAGTAAGTATTGTAGGAAAGGTCTAATTTCTTTTCTTCGCCGAAATATTCCACAACATCTACATCAGTCTTAGCCTGGCTTATTTTTACACCCTCTTCTATATTAGCTTCCTTATTGCAGCCTGTAAAAGCAAGGGCTAAGGCACATATCAGTAAAAACTTTTTCATCTCATCCTCCTTTATCTTGTTACTTATATAATACCCAAAATTTTTTTAAAAAAAGGATGTCCTAAATAATTCAAAAAAAGCGGCAGGAGCCGCT
>NZ_JAMXSL010000062.1:0-6690 GCF_026131715.1 Anaerococcus sp. NML200537
AAAATATATTAGATGGTACAATGAGGATAGGATTAAAACAAAATTAAACGGAATGTCCCCTGTTATGTACAGATTACATTCCGCTTAAAATATTATTAAATTATTCCGTGTTTACGGGTTCAGGTCAAATACTAAGTTTTTTTATCAGTTTTTTCACTCTTAATAATGTAATCTATTGCTAAATTTAGAGTTGATTTTATAGGATATATTTTTATAATTGCCATACTAATTACTTTAACTTTCTTTTGATTTATTAAGCAGTAAAGAATGAATCTGCCATATTTCTTTTGATAATTTTTCTATTTTTTCTCTCGTATAATCAATATCTTTCTTGTAAATAAGGCCAGTTATATTAGTTGCCTTTGCGATCTGGTTTATGTTATTTGTTACATTTGAAAGTACGGTCTAATTTTTTATCCTCATGTAAAGTACTTGGAACTATTATTCAATTTATTCTTTTTCGCTTCCAGTACCATTTGAGTATCAATAGCCATTTTTTTACAACTTTCCTCTCGAAAACTCTCCTGAGTTTTCTCGCTTAGTTTTTCGGACTCAGCTTTGCTTCGTCTTAGTTGGACTTTAGATTACTTGAAAATCACTTCGTGATTTTCAAGACCATTCAGCGACAAAATAAAAAAGATGCTCCCTATGTCCTGGTACTATAACTATTTATTTTTTTAATGAGAGTCTCGTTCATGATATGTTTTCGTACAACTCTACTTGTTAAGGCAAAAAATACACCTAAAGTTTTTATTTTCTTTAGGTGTGCATGTTATTTGTTTAATCAATTCAAAGGTATATTATTTAAAAATTAATAGGTGTTTCTACTTTAAGTTTATTGGCTATATTTATTTTATTTTCTATTGATGAATATAGGTCTATAGTTTCTTCAGGTGTAGAAATACTTACAATTAGCGAATATTTAATTTTTGAATCGTATTTTTTTAGATAGCCTCTTTCTTTCCACCAACCTCCCCCTGGATATACAGCTATATATCTGTTTTCAGCAAGATTTGCTGCAGTATCTTCCCAAATATCTGAATGTATTGAGCCTACATTCCTATTATTCGTGCCTAATAACCATCTATTACTATCGTTTTTATTGTCGTATGATATACCCTTACTTTTTTCTTCATCTTTAATTATATTATTTATTCTATATAAAAAATGTTCTTTATCTTCATTTGTATTATTAACATCAAAAAATAATCTACATCCTGGATACCTATATTTATCCTCCCATCCAATCTCTCCAGGAGATGGATCTATAAAATATGATAATGTAACCCTCATCTTAACAGGGGTTTCTCCTAGACCAATTAAAACTTCACTAGGCCATGGAATTTCATGTAAACTCATTTCATTTATTGTTACCACACTTTTACTTTTTTTAAAAGGCTGAAGTTCATCTTCAATAATTAAATTAACTGAGTTATTTAAGCTGTATAAAGCTTGATTTAAATTAGGCCTACCATATCCTACAATTCGAAGCAATTCTCTTAACTCTGTCTTTGTAAGCTTATTAATTTCCTTATCTCCGAAAGCTTGTCTTATCATTGAATCGGTCCATCTAGCAGAATGTACCATAATAGCTTTTACAGTTTGAGGCCATATATTAGGATATTCATTCATAATTCTTATTGCCAAGTTAGCTGCTTGAGCTGTGGCTGAGCTTGTTCCATTCATCGTTGTAAATAACTTTCCAAGATGATAGCTTTTATTAGTTGTAAGAAGTTCTAAATCTTCAAAATTATCATATTTGAAGTCTTCAGAGTCTTTGTTATAACCTACGTTTCCACCTTCTAATACAATCTCAGGCTTAATCGGCCATTTGTGTTCCCACATCAATGAAGAAGAGGTAACTGGAGAATAGCTTCCCTTTTCAACTAAAGGTATAAAAGATTTATATGAAGGATCCTCAATCATTCCAAATTTGTTTGTAAAAGCACCTACAGTTAAAGCGTTCCATGACTGGGCAGGATCTTCTACAGAGTGTGTTGCTACAGCTACTTTATAATCATCAACTTCTTCAATTTCAGAACATTCTGTATTTCCGGCTGAGATAATAATTAATCTTGAATCAGTATTTTCAGCGCCATAATTTCCTAATGCTAAATTATCTATTCCTGCTGACCAAGAAGTGGGTTTGCCATCCCCTCTAAAATATTTTTTGTCTTTTTTGTCAGCATTAGGATCAAAACCCGCAGTAACTGGCATAGCAATTACTCTTTTATTATTAGGCTTACTTATTTCAACTAGAGAAATAGCTCTAGATGTTACATCTGCATATAAATCAACATCATTTTTTATATTTTCATCTACAAACCTAACTGATTCTAATTTATGATTTATTTCTATATTATTATTACTTCCTAAAGCTTCTTCTAAATTAAAATATGTTGATATACCAGCCATTCCTGTCCCGTGACCATTCGAGCTATTATCTTGTAAAATACGATCGTCAAAAGTTGTGTGCATATCTCCATCATCTAAAACTGGACTTATTAAAGGATGCCCATTATTAACACCATTATCTAATATACAAATAGACAAATCCGAATCCTTAAAATATGCTCTTTTTAAAAGCTCATCCACCCATTCTTTTTGTTCCTGTCTAGTATTTTCTTTTATAAAAAAACTCGCAGGAGTAGTTTTTTTCCTAAATTCCGCAATATGATCGCTATGCATTAAGATAGTTTTTAGAATTCCAATATCTGCCATTATAGATACTACAACACGTTCAGGAAATTCCACAAATTTTTTGTAATATTTAACTTCAAGTTGATTGCATAAGTTAAAAAATTCTTCAACTACTTTTTCTGTTGTATTATTACTATAAACAGAAAGCCAAACTTCGCAAGCTTCTTTATCTTTAATTGGAATCTCTTTAGTATCTGTCCATAATTCATTTACCATAGCTTCATTAATCGACTCAATAGATGCGACAACATCTGTTCCTTTATCATTGTCTTTAAATTTATTTATTTTCTTTAAGAAAAAGTCTTTCTTTTTAAATGGAACAAAAACGGTAGCATATTGTATCCCGTCTTCCTCTTTCACGCTACATAACCTGACTTTTTGACGAGTATCTTCTAAACTTTTAAAAATCAATTTATAGTTTTCTTTACCTCTAAATTGCAAATAAACTCCATCTCTTTTTGAAATGGAGCTGACTTTTTGACTATCTGATACTTCTTTATCCCATATGTTTTTAAACTGACTTTCAAGTAAGTCCGCATGACTTTTCCTGTCTCTTTTTGGAATATTTATCTTTCCTCGACGATTGATTGGTGAAAATGGAATTGACTCTTTGTTCTTTTTTATTCTAAAATGCTTTTTTAATTCTTTAGTCATTGACTAACCTCTTTATATTGCAAAAACTGTTTTCTTTCTTTTATAAAATCCAATAAAATGGTTTCATATATCTTTTTATCGTTTAATAAAACATATTTTTTAGCCTCTTTGCACGCCGTAACTATATCCGCATGACTAAGTCCGAGTGAGTTTTTAATTACATTTTCTGTAATAATGTTTTTTAAATCAAGACCATACAGATTAATTTCTATTAATCTTATTATTTGTTCTTTATCTGGAAGTTTATATTCAAAAACATCATCAAATCTTCTGAATAATGCCTTGTCTAACATATTTGGGTTATTAGTAGCACAAATTATTATACTGGCTGAATCATCTTCTTCTATATATTGCAGAAATGAGTTTAGTATTCTTCTCATTTCTCCAACGTCATTATCAAAGCTTCTATCCGAACCAATAGCGTCGAATTCATCAAATAAATATACCCCTCTATATTCTCTTATCTGATCAAAAATTTTTTTTAGCTTCACACTTGTTTCTCCCATATACTTAGAAATCAGATGGTGGATTTGTATGGAATATAAAGGTAATCCTAATTCATATGCAATTACTGATGCTGTCATTGTCTTTCCTGTCCCAGGATCTCCTTCTAACAATAATTTAGATCTGTTTTTTAAACCGTTTTTTAACAAAACATCTCTTTTCTTATATTCTGAAATTATTCTATCAATCTTGTTTTTTAATGAATTCCTAACTACAAGCTCTTCAATTCCTATATCGGAATATTTTAGTCCTAAAGATTTGTTGTTATTATTAAATTTAACTACATTATTTTTAGCTGATGGAGAGTTTTCCACTAATGCCTTTATCTCTCTAGCACTATTTGTATGGCCTACTTTGGCTTCATGAGCTGCTATTTGTAAAGCTATTACTTTAAATTTATCGCCATCATCACTAAAATGAGCTTTGAGTAGCTCTTTTACTTGATTTATTGTTGCCATTTTCTCCCTCCATTCTTAACAGTATAACTATTATACCAAATAAGTCTAATATTTTCGATATATCAGTTTTAATTTATGAGTCTTATAACTACTAAAGTTATTTAATATGAAAATAAAGCTTTAATTATTTGATGTTATTCAATAATAACGAATGTATATCCCATATTTCTTTTGATAATTTTTCTATTTTTTCTCTCATATAATCAATATCTTTCTTGTAAATGACACCAGTTGTATTAGTGGTTTTTGCAATCTGGTTTATATTATTTGTTGCATTTGAAAGTATCCATTGGAGATGTCAAAATAAATTAATCCTCGTAATATGTAGGCAAAAATACCGCAGCTTGAAACTACGGTCTTATTTTTTGTCCTCATGTAAAGTACTTGGAAGAATTATTTAGTTTATTCTTTTTTACTTCCAGTACCATTTGAGTACCAGTAGCTATTTTTTATTCTATGCATTTGAGTCGGTCGCTATCATACTTGAAAATTACTGCATAATTGGGGGTACCATTCAGCGACTTCACAAAAAAATGCTCCAGCCACAAACCTAAAAAATCTTCCTTTTCGTCAGGTTTTTTTAGGATTTGTGACATAAGCTTAATCATCTATTTATACTGCGCAAAGTTCCTTTGCTTGATAAATAGTGATTATCGCAAAAATATCGCCTACGATATTTTTGCTAGCATTATACTCGGTCGAATCTTTTTTGTTACGCTGCAGAAGGGCAGCCATCCATCTATCTTCGCACTTCGTGCTCGATATATGGGGCTTATGTAAAAACATCGCTTGCGATGTCCTAGCTTTATTTTTATTATAATGTCTCTTCGTTTGAGTGGGTCGATATCAAACTTGAAAATCAATTCGTGATTTTCAATCCCATTCAGCGACTTCACAAAAAAAATGCTCTCTACTCGGTCGCATCTTTTTCGTTACGCTGCAGAAGGGCAGCCATCCATCTATCTTCGCACTTCGTGCTCGATATATGGGGCTGACGTAAAAACATCGCTTGCGATGTTTTTACTCCCATTCTTCTTTTCCAAACGTCCGATATATCCCAAACCATTCAAAATACTAGATTCTATTTTTTCTAATGCCACTAAATCCATCTAATTATAGGACGTTTTCAAATTTTTAGTCCCGTCCCAGTCCCAGTACCAGTACCAGTACTGACTTTATAATTTGTTTTAAAATTCATATTATTTATCTTTCATATCTTCAATCAGCTGTTTTATAAAGTTTAAAATTTCTTCATTAGTCATCGTGCTAAAAATAACTATTGAACCAGAGTCAGAAATACTAAAACTAACATCATCTCCATCGTATGGATATGTTACTGCAATTGCACTAAGTTCACCCGCATCTAACATAGTACGATATAATTCAGTATCAGTGACATTATTTCCTGATAAACTACTACCATTAATAGTTTCTATTGTTAGTCTTCTAAATTGTGTTCTTTTTACATTTGTTGACTCACTTATAATATCTTGTAAATCTATTATATGTTTTTCAGAACTAGTTCCATAGTAGTTATTAAATTGGTTGTTTATTATTTCTGCACTTTTTTTATTTGCTAGTACCAAAAATATACCGTTTTTAAAGTTAAGAAATGCCTCATAAGTTGAGGTTATAATTACCTCAGATATTTCTTGTTCTCCTATTCTACCTTCAATAGCAAAGGGTTCTTCCATTCTTATATGGCACCTTATATAATCTTGTATCTTTTCGTTGAAAAATAGTTGAAATTCCAAACTTTCTTCTTTGTCATTAATAGTTTCTTTTCTTGATGTTTTAATATTTTTTAAGTCTTCATCTTTATATTCTTTTTCTACCACCGGCTCAAATATTGTTAATGATTGCATATTAATACCTCCTTAAAATTACATAGCTAAAATAATATTGGCAACATCTCTCAAATCATTAAAATCATCAGTTACATAACTTGCTTGATTCATATTAATTTGAATATCTTCCTCATTATCTAATTCAGAAGTGAATACTGAAGTAGATAAAATCATATAAAAATGCTTTATTTTATTAATCCCTACTTTAGTAATTGATTTATTTATGAAAGGATTACTTTTGTTAAAATTTGAAGAAAAACAATATCTTTTATTTTTAATACCATTATTATCCAATATATTTTTAATAATCAATTGTATTGTTTTTACATTTTTGCATGCCATTTTATATGTTGAATTGGGATTCTTTATAAAAATAGTGTTTACAAATTCTTCATATGGAAATTCCGATTTTTCAATTTTAACAATTAAATTATCCAACTGAAAGACTTCTTTTCTTTTAGATGAACTAATATTTTTAAATTCATGAGATGTTTCTTTTTTGAAATATTCTTTTATTTCTTTTATAT
>NZ_JAMXSL010000063.1:0-6279 GCF_026131715.1 Anaerococcus sp. NML200537
GCTAATTTATTTAAACTTATTTCGCCTTCTTCGTATTCTTTTATTACTTTTTTCTTTAATTCTAAACTATATTTTTTCATTGCAGCCTCTTTTCTAGCTACAACTTTTGGGGAGTCCTACACCCCCTTAGCGTTCCCCCTTATTACGAAGATTCAATAATAAATAATCATAATTTAATAAAAGATAAAATAACGAAGAATTAAACTAAATAATAATATTATCTTGGATAATAAAACCCCCAATAATAACATATTATTTTATTGTAAAACAATCATCCAATTTTATTGTAAAACAAAACCCAAGCAATCCAATAAGCTCTTAGCCCAATCTTCTTCAGAATGGGTGTCTCCGCTTATTATTCTTAATTTTATATTATCTATTGGAATCCCTGCCTTTATTAGGAGGTCATAATATTTTATCGATGAATCTATATAGGCTTGGCTTATTTTTCTTTCCCCACTCTCTTCTGTGCCTACTTTGATGTAGATTTTTTGGTTGGATTTTAGTCTTGTATCTTTAAAGTAATTTTCAAATTCATCCTTAAAGGCGAAACTTGCTAGGGAGAATATGCCTAAGTTTCCTATTTTGGCTTGGTATTTTTTGCCTATAAAGGCTGATATATTGGCTCCGGCTGATGAGCCAATCATTGATGTAAATTTCTTACTTTTTTTAGTCCTAAATTTCTGGTCTATAAAGGGCTTTAAGGTATTTAAAATGAAATCTGCATAAGCATCCCCTTCTGGCCTTTCTATTTTTAAGTCTGCTAGACTTTGATCAAGGGGCCAAGGACTATATTCTGCCATCCTTGCTGGGCTATTATCTATGGCTACACCTATGAATTCTTTAAGATTTTTATTGTCCCTGATTGTTTCTATGAGTCCCCAAGATCTACCTGAATAGGATTCATTGTCAAAGAAAATATTTTGCCCATCGTGTAAGTAGACTACCGGATATTTTCTAGATTTATTTTGATTGTAAGAATAGGGCAAGATTACCCTTATCCTTCTTATTTCTTTTTTATAATCCATTTCTAGGTAATATTCTTCAAGATTATTTTCCCTTTTTATATTAGACATGGCTTTTCCTTTCTTTTTATTTCTATAATTATATAATTTTATAGATATATATCAATAAAAAGGTCCTCTTGGTTATTTATATATAAAAAATCCAGCCTATTTTAAGCCAGGCTGGATTTTTCTTAATCATGTATAGTTTTATATATCGATATAATTTCAAGTGAATATAAGGCCCTTAATCGTGGTGGTGATGGTGTGTATAGGCCCACTTGTCATGTTCTGTAAATATTATTCCTTGGGTCTTGTTGTATAAGATTATCCCATAAGCCTCAAAAGCTTCATCATGATCATTGTCTTCTTCATCATGATCTTGGTGATTATGATCATGGTCATCATGACCTTCTTCCTCATGAAGCTCTTCCATAATTTCCTTATACTGGTTATTTTCTAAAAGATAAGCATCAAGTGGGGCTCCCTTTAGGTAGAGAATGTATTCATCATCTACTCCCAAGCCATTCGCAAAGTCTACCCAAGATTGGTATTTGATTTCCGCATCTGGCCCCTTTTGATTATTTATTGAAAAATCGGTTAACTTCAGCTTATAGATTCCCTTTTCTATTGTATCGACTATTTTAAATTTACCAGAAAAAATAGACTTATGAATCTCAGACCTATTATAGGTCTCCTGACTTTCTGTCTTTAGTCCAAAATCTTGACCATCTAGGTCAGAGTTTGAGAGAAAATCTCCATCGAAGTCGCCCTTGTCATAAAAATTGAGCGAGCTATAGGCGTAGGGATTTGAAAATGAATCTTTTAGGTTTTTGCCATCAAGAAAGTTAAAGACTTGTTCATTTAAAGATTTAGCTTGGCTTATTTGTTTTTTAGTATTTTCTTTTTCTTGGCCTTGGCCTGCACATCCTACTAATATCAGGCAAAGCCCTAACAAAAATATTTTTTTCATATACATCCTTCATTATAAGTTATTAAAATATTTTACTCTTTTTAAGCCTATATTAAATTTAAAAAGACCCATTTAAGGGCCTTGCTTAAATAAATTTAAATGTTTCTGATAGGTCTTTGCGGTTGGTGTGGTTAGCAAGTGGTTTGCCATCACCATTGGCATAGCCTAAATCTATTAGGCAGACTATTTGCTCATTTTCTGGTAAATCTAGGGCCTTTGCAAGCTCATCTGGATCAAAGAAATTAATCCAACAAGAATCAACCCCTTCATAAGCAGCAGCAAGGACCATGTGGGTTGCCACAATTGTCGCATCTTCCACACCAGAATCATACTTATCGCCAGGATATGTATATATATTATCCTTATCGAAGGCAACAACAAGCACTGTAGGTGCCCCATAACGGCATGGTGTATGCTCATCTATAATAGCAAGAGCCTTTTTAGATTCTGCCACATATATCCTTTGAGGTTGGTTATTTTTAGCAGTTGGTGCAAGGCGACCAGCCTCAAGTACTCTCTCCAAATCATCCCTATCTAAGGCAAGATTAGCAAAATTCTTGCATGAATAACGCTCTTTAACTAAATCAATAAATTCCATAAAAACTCCCTTCTATTTATATCTACCCTAAATTCTTAAAAATAAAATATGTCAAGGTCTAAAACTATGGCAAGGATAAGTTCGAGTTGGCTGATGGTACAAATTTAAGCCTATTAATAGATGAGATAGCTTTACAGCTTACCTGAACCATATCGGCCAAATCCTTTGACAAAGTCGACTATCCTTACTAATTTCCCTTAGTCTATTTTTTAAGATTAACTTTTTTACTATAAACTATATATGCTTACCCGAAATCTCTATAAAATACATAATAATTATAGCAAGAGATAAGGTAAGTTCAAGTAGCGACCAAGCAAATCTATGCTTATTTGCAAGTTTTCTACTAAGAATAAAATCCCTTGTGCCATTAGTAAGTAATAAAATACCTAAAACAAGCCCACTATCTAGGCCATAGAATATAGACCCAATAGCATAAACTATCATAAAGACACCATATCCTAGAAGAAGAGACTTATAATTCGCCTCTCGATTTATCTTATCAAAACTCACTTCATCAGTCTTATTAAATATTTGATCCTTATCCATAAATCCTCCTATCCTGCCAAAGATACTTACACTCATTATATGTTAACAAGTATACTTAGCAAACATGGACAGAAAAAGCTAATATAAAAATATATAAATGAAATCTAACTGTAAATGATAAGAAGAACTATATTATAGATTTGCGGAGTGGCCCTCAATGAACCGTACGGGCTGTCCTCTACTAGCCGGACGGGCTAACTACCGGTAGGTCCGCTCCCATATTTCTCAAAAAAAATAAGCACTTCTTTAGAAATGCTTGGTGGAGCTTCATAGATTCGACCTGTGACCTAGTCCCACGCTTGGGTGCAGCGGACGTAGTACGGTGCATTTTCGAGACGAACGGAGTGAGTCCGAAAAACTGTTATGAATTTACTCATAACCTGTTCTGCGCATAAAAAAAGCACTCCATCTCAGAAGTACTTGGTGGGGCTTCAGGGACTCGAACCCTGGACCTACCGGTTATGAGCCGGGCGCTCTAACCGACTGAGCTAAAGCCCCATATAACTGGTATCCTATGAAATTTATGGTGGACCTGAGTAGACTCGAACTACCGACCTCACGCTTATCAGGCGTGCGCTCTAACCACCTGAGCTACAGGTCCACAAATATAAAGATTTCTCGCTTCGCTCGACCATTCTGCCTCTGCACCAGACCTACAATCCATTTCCTTCAGAAATGGTGTTAGGACTTCGCATGGAGGGTCCTCTATGAGCCGGACGGGCTGTCCTCATCGAGCCGGACGGGCTTGCTTTTGGCAGGGGAGACAGGATTTGAACCCGCGACATCCGGTTTTGGAGACCGACGTTCTGCCAGCTGAACTACTCCCCTAAATCCTTTCATTAAAAGCTAAAACTTCTAAAAAATAAAGCCTTGGGCTTTCATAAGCCCCATGACTTAGGATTTAGTCATATTAGCTTATTTGGTGCCCAGAGGCGGAATCGAACCACCGACACGGGGATTTTCAGTCCCCTGCTCTACCGACTGAGCTATCTGGGCATATTTGGCGGAGAAGGAGGGATTTGAACCCTCGCATCCCTTTTGAAAGGATCTACTCCCTTAGCAGGGGAGCCTCTTTAGCCACTTGAGTACTTCTCCTGGCGGAGAGGAAGGGATTCGAACCCTTGTGAGCCGAAAGACTCTAACGGTTTTCAAGACCGCCCCGTTATGACCGCTTCGGTACCTCTCCTTATTTTATAATAAAAGTATTCAAATGGCTTGCCTCTAATATCCTTTAGGGATATAAAATTAAATCGTTGATAAAAATCAACGAGTTGGCCTTAAGCCTACTTCTCTCCTGCTCACCTATGTAAAGTGAGCTAGGTGGAAGTTATTGGTGACCCATCGGAGATTCGAACTCCGGACACCCTGATTAAAAGTCAGGTGCTCTACCGGCTGAGCTAATGGATCATATGGCTGGGATAGCAGGACTCGAACCTACGCATACCAGAGTCAAAGTCTGGTGCCTTACCGACTTGGCTATATCCCAACAGTCACGTACTAATATAGTATAACACATCTTTGACGTTTTTGCAAGTTTTTTTTATAATTTCTTACATTAGTAAGATTTGGCGCGCCTTCCAGGATTCGAACCTGGGACACACGGATTAGAAGTCCGTTGCTCTATCCAGCTGAGCTAAAGGCGCATAATCATCCTGCATGGCATTAGTAGTTGCCGCTATTAGATTTATTTATCTTTTAGTGGAGCGGGTGAAGGGAATCGAACCCTCGCAACCAGCTTGGAAGGCTGGGGCTCTACCACTGAGCTACACCCGCAAGGTTGGTGGGGATGAGCGGATTCGAACCACTGAAAGCTAAGCTAACGGATTTACAGTCCGTCCCATTTGGCCAACTCTGGAACATCCCCACAATTATTATATTTTAAGATAAAACTTACTGGAGCTGATGATAGGACTTGAACCTACAACCTATTGATTACAAATCAATTGCTCTGCCAATTGAGCTACATCAGCACATTGGATCACTACTGCAATCCAAATGGCGACCTGGATGGGATTCGAACCCACGACCTCCGCCGTGACAGGGCGGCATTCTAACCAGCTGAACTACCAGGCCTCATCAACATTTTATTATAAGATAACAAAATGTAATGAGCAATATTTAATTGCTTTTGGTGGAAGTAACAGGGCTCGAACCTGTGACCCCCTGCTTGTAAGGCAGATGCTCTCCCAACTGAGCTATACTTCCAAAAACAGAACATTTTGTAAGTCCTCGGACTTCGTCCTGCGGTATCCCAAATTTTTAGAATACCTTTATCCGCACACTAGCTCTCTCGCTTCGCTGCGAGGTGCTCCGCACGGGCCCTCTATGAGCCGGGCAGGCTTGTTGGTGACCCCACCGGGATTCGAACCCGGGATACCACCGTGAAAGGGTGGTGTCTTAACCGCTTGACCATGGGGCCTTAATTTAAACATTAATTCAAGTATTTAATTCTATTTTGTTCACACTATACGAGCGGTAACCAGACCTACCAGCCAATTGTTTCACAATTGGGGTTAGGGGCTTCGAACCGCTTGACCATGGGGCCTCATTCATCTTTTTTATGTATTGGTTGCGGGAGCAGGATTTGAACCTACGACCTCCGGGTTATGAGCCCGACGAGCTACCAGACTGCTCTATCCCGCGATAATTCGCATTAGATATGGTAATCTAATTGCTTGCAACTATACATTTATTTAACTTTTAGCTTCTCTAAGCTATTGGTGCCGAGAATCGGAATCGAACCGATACGGTGTTTAACCACCGCAGGATTTTAAGTCCTGTGCGTCTGCCAGTTCCGCCACCCCGGCACATATTAAGTTAAAAGCGGCTTCGGCTTCAAACTAATAAAAGTTTGTTGGCGCTCAGGGTGGGACTCGAACCCACAACCTACCGGTTAACAGCCGGGTGCTCCACCATTGAGCTACCTAAGCATGACATGATAATATAATAGCATGTTTTTTTGATTTTGTCAATACTTATTATGAAATTTACAGTTAGTACAAACTAGCCAAATAGGCTAGTTGTATTAAACTGTTTGGCGACTTCCTACTCTACCACCCAGTTGCCCAGGCAGTACCATCGGCGTTATGAGGCTTAACTTCTGTGTTCGGTATGGGAACAGGTGTATCTCTCATGCAATCATCACCATATTTTTTGAA
>NZ_JAMXSL010000064.1:0-6071 GCF_026131715.1 Anaerococcus sp. NML200537
CTAATCGTCTTGTTTTAAATATTATAATTTACTATATTCCAATTTAATTTTATGTTTTCTATATATCTTTCCATGTAATCCAATCTGGAGTAGGTTGATATTTGTCAACAAATTTTTTTATATTCCCACATCTGCCCATAGAAATAATTATGAAAATTATTATGAGAAGGAAGTAGAGAGGTGAAGTTAATTTGCACTTCTATAACATTATTTAACACACATAAACTAAAAGAACTATAAATCTAACATTAATAATATTTAAAAGCTAAAGGCATTGCAATGTTCTCTAAAGAAAATGAGATATATTTTAATGCCTTTAAATTATCTATTTATATTTTTTTAATTAGCTGACGCTTTTATCTTTTGATATATATAAAATAAGTGGGTAGGTGATCAGTACAGCTAAGCTTGCAATAAATATACACATATATGCTGGCATAATATTTGCCAAAAATCCATAAAACATATTTCCTAATGGTATTGATGATAATGCAAGCATGCTAAAAACTGACATAATTCTACTTCTAAATTCATTTTTAATATTTTTTTGAAAAAATACTTGTGTAGCTATATTTAATGGCATAACTGAACTAATTACCAAGCAATCTAAAAACGTTATTAGACCTACTACTAAAACAATATTGTCTTTTCCAGCTCCCATTCCATAATAAACACACAAGCCAATTAAGAATAGAAATCCAGATATAGATATTGCACTGTACTTTAATAATTTTTCGGGTTTAATCTTTTTGATAATTGGAAGTATCAAAAATGGCAATAGGATACTTATACCCGCAGTTGCCATCCTATATATACCATAGATATACTCACTGGTTTTAAATACTTCCAAAAATACATAAGTTATAACAACACTAAATATAGCTGAAAATGAAAAGTTAATTAAGGGAGCTACGATTACAAAAATTTTTGAGAACCTATCCTTTCTTAATTCATTAATACCTTCAATGAATTCAGTAAAGAAAGATTTGATACCCTTTGAGTTTTTCTCCTTTAATTCATCAGCATAGGGTGTTTCAATGAAGAAGTTTAATATTAGGGATAAGACTAATAAAGTGTTTATCAAAACAAAGGAGCCAAAAATCCCAAAGCTTTTATATATAAATGCTGCCAGCATTGGTGTTGTAATATATACAATGCCATCATCGACTCTTGATAAAGTAACAGCTTCTTCCATCAATCCCTTATCTATAATCTCGGATAGTATAGAGCTTTCGGCTGAATTATAAAATACCTCAACCATCTCTAAAATTATAACAAGAATATATACTGAGATAAGTGAAATATCGCCATACATACCTGAGTAAACCGTGTATATGCTCATGACTAAAATTTGAACCATATTTAAAGTTTTCATAATGCTAATTCGTTTTAGTCTATCACCTACAACTCCACCCACAGGAGTGAGTAAAATTCTTGGAATAACTATAATGGATAGAATTGAAGCATATACAAGTGGCGATCCTGTTTTTTCCAAAATATATAAGGCTAGGGTAAATTGAAGAATATTGCTAGAACCCATAGAAAATGCTGTCGCAAAAAAATAGCTAAGGTAGCTTTTATTTTTTAATAAACTTTTAATAGGTTTCCTCAATATTTAAACCCCTTTCTATTTTCCTAATCCCTCAACTATCATTTCAAAAGCATCTACTGTGTATATTCCTGAGAACATATATCTTAATGGAACTACAATAAACTTTTCATTTTTTATTGCATTGACATTTGCAAGTTCTTTATTGTTTTTTAATATGCTTATTAGATTCTCTGCTCCCTTGTCTCCTGGAGTTTCGTGCAAGATTATATAATCAGGATTCTTAGCAATAACATCTTCCCATCCAACAGTTGCAAATTGCTTGTCAATATCACTAAAAATATTTTCTCCGCCTGCTTCAGCAATCAATAAATTTTCCAAACTCTTTCCTGCTGCTACCATTGGCTTATTATCATCTCCATTATCAAATCCCATAACTTTATACTTCTTTGATGTGTCAACTTTGTTCTTTATTTCTTTAAATCTAGCTTCAATTTCATCACAAAGTTCCTTTGCCTTATCTTCAACATTGAATATTTTGCCAAGATTCTTGATATCAACATACATATCATTAATTTCAGGTTGTTTATCTAAAGAGCCTTCAGTAACCAATATATTTATTCCATTTTCTGTATAATCCTTATATTCACCAAAAATATCAGGAACATTGAAGTAAAAACTATCCATTAAAATAAAATCTGGCTTAAGAGATAAGTTTACTTCAAGACTTGGAAATGGACTCTTTAAATATCCTTCAGGTATTGGAATATTTTTTACATCTTCCCTGTATTTTTCTGATACATCATCAATTGATAATAACCCAGCTTCTCTTGAAGCAATAATTTTATCTTTTTGTCCTAAGGCTACTAAAGTTGAAGCTGCGTTGTAATCCATAGCAATTATTCTTTCTGGTGCTTTTTCATACACTGTCTTATGATCAAAGTTGTCAATCTCAACTGGATAATGGTCTTTTTTTGCTTCATCTGTTTTTTCTTCAGCTTTACTTTCTACTTTTTCTTCAACTTTGTTTTCAACTACTTCTTTTTTTGTATCACTTTCTACATTGTCTTTTTTTGCACATCCTGCAAAACCTACTACTAGCAATAATGCTAATGCTAAGCCTAAAATTTTCTTTGTTTTCATATTTTAATCTCCTATTCTAAAATATTATTATAGACAACAATTCTTTCCTTACCATCATTTATGATTTTAGAGTCCATATTAAAAGCTTCTTTTATAACATGAGGGTTTATAACCTCTTCTGGCCTTCCATTGACCAATACCTTTCCAGCCTTTAATACATATATCTCATCACAAAATTTTGATGCAAAATTCAAATCATGAAAAACAGATATTACTGTCATTGAGATTTGTTTTAATATTTGCATCAAAAACATTTGATAATAAATGTCTAAATGATTCGTTGGTTCATCCAAAATCATAATTTCTGTATCTTGTGTTAGAGCCCTTGCAATTAGCACTCTTTGTTTTTCACCTCCTGATAAGCTATTATATTTTCTTTGTGCAAAGTCTCTCATGCCTAACTTATTCAAGTTTCTCATAGCTTTTTCATGATCTTCATTAGAATAATCTTCTAGCGATTTCTTATAAGGGAGTCTTCCCATTAATACAATATCTATAACCCTATAATCAAAATCACTATTATTCTCTTGCTTCATAACACTTAAGTTTTTTGCAATATCATTTTGGCTATAATTTTCTAATGGGATGCCTTTTATATAAACTGTTTTTTTATAGGGTACAATTGCGTTATACAAATGCTTAAGCATTGTAGTTTTGCCAGAACCATTAGCTCCTATTATTCCTATAAACTTATTTTTACAAGCATTAAATGAAATATTTTCTAAAATCTTTTTTTCTTTTATATCATAGGAAAGATTTTCTATATTAATAATAATGTTATCCATTATAGTTCCTCCTTTATCAATAAATAAAGAAAGACTGGAGCTCCAAAAAATGCTGTAATTATTCCTATAGGTAGTTCTTGAGGAGATAAAATTGTTCTTGCTAATATATCAGAAAGACATAAAAATCCTCCACCATAAATAAACGAAAGTGGTAATAAAAATAAATGTTTGGGACTTATGATTTTTCTTAGGATATGAGGCACAATAAACCCAACAAAACCTATTAACCCACAAGAAGCTACTGCAACGCCAGACATTATCGAAACTATAATAATTGATTGTTTTTTTAAAGATTGAACATTTACACCTAAACTTAATGCTGTCTCGTCACCCAAAGATATTACGTCATAATTTTTCGCTTGAAAGAGAATATATATAGTGCAAACTATAATTACAATTGAGGGAAAGAAAATATTATCCCATCTTGCACTTCCAACAGAACCCATTGTCCATGAAAGGATTCCTTTTATTATATTCGTATTAGGGGTTGCTATTATAAAAAAGTTTGATAGTGCAGCTAGCATTGTTGAGACTGCCATTCCTGTTAAAATTAACCTGCTACTCGCAACTTTTCTGCCAGCATGTGAAAGCTTGTACACAAGAGTAAGAGCCAATATTGAGCCTAAAAAAGCCATTCCAGCCCTACCCAGCCAAGAATTTATAAATGGCAAACCTATAAAATAACCAAATGTTACAAAGGCTAATGCTCCACTTGATACGCCTACCATGTATGGTTCAGCCAAAATGTTTTGTGTTATTGACTGCATTACCACTCCCGATATGGCAAGACCCCCTCCAATAAATATCGCTAGTAATCCCCTGGGTATTCTTAAATTCCATATTATAGGAATATGAGATTCAACATCACTAATATCTCCAATTCCAAAAACCTTATATTTGATAACATCAAGAACTGACTTCACGCTTATATCTGCTGATCCCATAAATCCAGAGAATAAAAAACTGGTCAATATAATTACAATGCCTAAAACTAGCATAATTTCATAATTTCTTTTTACATTAATTTTCATTTTCTTTTCTCCATTCACTGCCCATTAATAATTCATTAAAAGATTTATTGTTAAGAATCAGCTCATCATACTTGCCAGTGCCTTCAACCCTTCCATCTTTTATAAATATTATCCTATCTGCATTTTGTATTGTTGATAATTTATGGGCAGATATAATAATTACTTTATCTTTTTTTATTTCATCTAAAAGCTCATTTAAAAACTCTTCATTTTTCTCATCAAGTGCAGATGAAACCTCATCCATTAATAAAACTGGCGAATCTTTTATAAGACCTCTAATTATAGCTAATCTTTGTAATTCGCCTCCTGAGTAGTTTTGCCCTGCCTCCTTGACTAAATTATCTAAACCTTTTTCTTTAGCCATAATCATATCGTATGAGTTTAATTTTCTAGCTAAGTCTTCAATTTCATCAATGCTCACATCTTCCTTTGCATATTTAAAATTATTTAACAGGCTATCATTAAAGAAAAATATGTTTTGACTAAAAGTTGTTATGTTTTTTCTTAGCGTATTCTCCGTATAAGACTTTATATCCCTACCAAATATTTTTATATGTCCACCTTTTAATTCATAATACCTATTTATGAGCTTAAAAATGGTACTTTTGCCACCGCCAGATGCAGACACAATAACTGTCTTTTCACCCCTATTAGCCTTAAAGCTAAAATCTTTTAATATTGCTTTATCAGGATTTTTCTCGTAATAGAAATAGCAGTTTAAAAACTCAATTCCTTGATTAATTTTACTCCTGTCTATTTCACTAGGTCCATACGTGTCTATTAGAGGTTTTATATCATATAAATTTTTCAATCTATTCAATGCCCCAAAAATAAAGCCAAAATTTCCAGTTTGATGCATACAATTTCTAAGAAAATAATAATATGCCACTATTAAGGCTAAATAAACTATTTTTTCAAAGGCCGCAGCGGGAAAAATAATCAATATAATTAAAAACAAAGCCAATCCTAATAAATCTAAGACCAAATTGTCTTTTAATTCTTTGTTTGAATACTTCCCTGAAACCTTATTATATTCTTTAGACTTTTTTTCAATTTTATTAAAAAAATCTGTTTCTCTATCGAAAAATAATAATTCTTTAAAGCCCAATATGCCGTCAGTAGCATTAGCAATAAGATCTCCACCCATGTTTTTAATTTCTATCCCCTGCTTTTCTTTTTCGTCCAGACTGCCTATAAACAGCCTAATTACAAAAAGTAAAAACAAGAATATAATAACTCCACTCGCTATGGATTTTAAACTTATAAGGGTAATAACAACAATTGATATCAGCAAAAAGGCTATCCACTCAGTAAGTATGTGAGCTATAAACCATTCAAATACATTAATATCATTTATTATCATCTGCACAAAGTCACCGACTTTAATATTTTCTACTGCTCCTGGAGAAATTTTATAATAATGGGAAAAAACATCTCCCCTAAGTTTTTCTATAACATCATAAGAAATATAATGAGAATAATATACATCTATAAACCTTAGTCCTAAATATAAAATAAAAAGACCTGCCAAATAAATTATGGCCTTTTTATCAAGGATATTAC
>NZ_JAMXSL010000065.1:0-5221 GCF_026131715.1 Anaerococcus sp. NML200537
GTTCCTTTTGGTTTTGTATGCTGGCACTCTCTCCTTTCTGCTCATCATCTTTAGATAGTCTGCAATAAATTGCAGCTTTGAATGAAAAGTGATTTGAATTTGTTTGTATCATTTCCTATTCCTCCTTGTTTGAGTTTTCAGAAATAACACAACTTTCTCTAAAACTATTTTTATTATAGCACTCTTTTTTATTACTATCAATATTATATTTGCTATACTCAATTTCATTGTCCTTACTTATTTTGCTTGATTTTCTTATTAGTCTTAGAAAAGCGTCTGTGTCTGTTCTTCTATTATCATAATTTCTTTTTACAATGTATTTTGTTTGTCTTTTTGTCATAGCTTATCCTTTCATGCAATAAAAAAAGGCGATTAGATTTTTAATTTTCTAATCGCCTTTTAAGTGTCATATTTATATTTTTTTATCTCTGGCATACTTTTATACCTTTTCATACTTAAAGTCTTTAATAATGGCTTTCCACCTCTTTTTACCTATAAAGATTCTCCTACGTCATAGTTCATTTTTTTATTCCCTCCTTGATGTCTTGGTTTTTCTTTGTCTTCTTCATACCATTTTAAGATTGTCGCATAATGGTTTTGATAGGTCTTACCACTGCTTTCCATGTATCTGGATAGTTTATTTATCATTATTTCTGCGTGTGAGTTTAATTTTTCTTTAAGGTTTTTATATTCTTCTTCGCTTAACCTTACATTTTTGAATTCTCCATAAAAAATGGGGGTGGACTGTTCTTCTCTCCCCTTATCTATACTAACCTTATCTAATCTACCCTTATCTATACTGGGTTGACCACTTGACAACCTTTGGTTAACCAGATGACAACCAACTTTTTCTTCTGAAATATATGCTCCATTTTCCGTTTGATAAAGCTGCTGTTTCTGCTCTATATACATTGTTGGCTTATATCTGTCTTTTCTAATATAGTTATTTATCTTCCAATGAGTAATGACGATAATTCCCTGATCAAAGACTATCACAAAGCCTTTGGCAATGAGTATTTTTAGGTCATCTTCATTTGCTCCGATTATTTTGATGATTTTCTTAGGATTATTTACAAAACCATCATCATCTGCCCTCATTGATAAATGAAAATACAGACATTGACTACTTAGTGGCATATCCAAAAATAAATCGCTATCCACTATCTTTAGTGAAAACATTCTTTTATCTGCCATGCTCTCCTACCTTTCTTCAAATAAAAAAAGACGATAGTTTTTAATTCTACCGCCTTGTGTATTGCTATGATTTAACATAATTATATATTAAATTTTTAAGTCTTTATTATTCAACATCTTACTAAACATATCATGGTACATATCTTTAGAAGATTCTTCTATCTTGGTAATACTTGATATTTTATTTCCTGCATCCTTTGATGATGCTCCGCAAAGATAAAAGGCTTCATTTCCCGTTCCATAGTCTATGGCAATGTATCTATCATGGTATTTTTTACCCGCTATCTTCAGTTTCAGGTCTATATTAGGATAGTCTTTTCTAAAATCATCTAAGATGTTTTTTGTAAGCATATCCTTGTTCTTGACATTATCACTAAAGACTACGATTTGAGTCTTATCTCTTGCAGCTCTTAAAAGTTCTAATGTTTTAAGTCCGATATAGTTATCTATTACATAAATGCTTTTCTTTGCTGATTTATATATTTTTGTATAGGCAACATCAGCTTCTATCTTATCTCCATTCATCAAGAGGAAATGTTTATATGTTTCCGGGTCTATAAAATTATCCATTACCTTTTTCAAATCTTCTTTAGTAGCTAATGTGTTAATCTTACTATCTATCCTTGCAATATCATTTGTGTTTTGGTTGGTTTGAATGGCAATTTGTACTAATTCTTTTGAACTGATAAAATCTTGATTTTCAATGATGAAGTCTTTCATCTGCTTAAACATTCGTATTAAAGCCTTGCTCTGTCTAACGGCAAGTTCTCCTCTTAATACAGTCATAAGCATATAAATACCCTGCTCTGTAAAAGCATAAGGTAGTTTTCTACGACCGCCCCAACTTGATGTCGATTTTTTCGATATCAAGTTTTCAAACTCTGATTTCGTCAACTGAAACATAAAATCATCATCAAATTTCTCCGAATTGTTTTTTACTTGCTCGTTAAATCTTGTCGTTGTATATCCATAGATTTCAGCAAGTTCAAAATCAAGCATAACCTTTTGATTTCTTATATAGTAAATCCTATTCTTAATCGTATCTTCATTGATTACTACTATTTCTTTATTTTGATCTGCCACAAAATGCACCTCCAGTATATTTTTTGGACTACAACTTGTAGCCATTTTCTCTTTATTTCATTCAGCTTACAGCTTGTAAGCTAATTCTCCATCATATCTTCAAAGTATAATTGCTATAATTATACCAAAAATATTAAATCTTTTCTATCTTTCCCCCTCTCTTTATCTATCTCTATATCTTTCTCTATCTCTATCTCTTGTCGGACATGGGTTGGACTCATTAAGGACAATGTCCTCTGTTTATTTTGTCTGTGAAAAATTCTTCTTTTAATTTTATCCAATAATATCTTTTGTTTGTTGCCATATCTGCTCCTTTCTTGATTTTCGATAATCGAAATTCTTGATTTCTGATTTTCGGAAGTCTTGTTATTATAGATATTTAAGGGTGTAACTTTTCGTTACTCCCTTAGATTTCTCTGGTCATATCTTTTTTGCTTGGTTTTACTTTTTCTTTTACTTTCCTTTTGACTTTCTCTTTTGTCTTATCCTTGTTCTTGGATAGGTCTTTGTATTTCTTTATTTGTTTTAGGATACTTTCTTTTTCTTTTTTATTTTCTTTGGCTATGATTTGTTTAAAGGCATATTCCATTACTTTTATGTCTTTGGCTTGGAAGAATACTTCATAGTTTTTGCTTCCTTTATTTTTCATTACTGAAAACTTTACTCCAAGTTTGTTTAGTTCTTTTTTTAAGTCTTTGAAGTCACTTTGATCTATGCTTATATTTTCTAGTTGTCCTTTCTTGTAGAGGTCTTTTAGTTTCATTTCATCGCCCATAAGGCTTTTTAGGTTTCCGTTTGCTTTTTCTAAAGTATCATTCATCTTTTTTCTTATTTCTTTTTCTAAGTTGATTGATTCTTTTGCTGCCTTTATTGTGTATGTTATTATGGTTTGTGCTGCTTGACCTGCTTCTTTGCTTATTTCTTCGTTTATCATGTTTTATCTCCTTTGTTTGAATTAAAAAAAGGGAAGTATAGGCTTTAATTTTTCTATACTTCCCTTTGATTGTTTTTATTTTATTGTTCTTGGTGGTGGAATGCTTTATTTTGATGTTTTTATATATTTCTTAGGTCTTTATACCTTTTATACTTTTAAATAGCTTAAAATACCTTTCCACCTTTAGTAGTTTATGTGTGTTCTTTTATCTGATAGATAGTTTTTCATGTTGGAATATAATATCTGCACTTCTTCATTGTTCATCGCTTTTATTTCTTCTGTGCTTTTATATGTTTTGTATCTTCCATCTTGATCTGCTTTTATGAGTTCGTCTATTAGCTCTTGCCTTTTATTCATCTCTATTACCTCCTAGATCTGCCTTTATTTTCTTGGTCATATTATAGCTTGGATAAGATATTTTTACCAGGTCTTATCTTTCTTGATTTTTGTAATAGTCTTTAATTGTCTGCCTTTTTTCATTAAACTTATCACTATCTTGCTTATACTCTTTTATCTTTTCTATGATACTTTCTTTTTCTCCTCTCTTAATTGCCTTGTCAATTTCTATTGATAGGTCAATACCATATTCTTCATTGACTACTTCTACTGCATATTTAATATGATTTATTTCCTTGTATCTTTCCCTTATCTTTTCTGACTCTGTATTTAATTTACTGATTTCGTCTTCTAGGTTTTTGATTTCTCCTAACCATTCTTTTTCTCTTAAATTTTTCTTTCCACTGATTTTTTCAATTAAGGTTCTTGCCCTTATATGTTGGTCTATTTCCTTTTGATTATTCTTGTAGAAGCTTTCTTTGAATATTTTCTTGCTTTCATATTCTTGGTAGGTTGCTTTTGTTTTTCTTACAGTCTTTGCATAGGCTAAACACTTATTAAGGTCTTCTATCTTTTGACTGTTTTCTTTTATGGTCTTATATATTTCAGAGTTTTTACTTCTTATGTTATTTATATGTCCTTGTAGGTCTGATATGGTTTTTATTTTGTTTTCTCTTAGATAATTTATTCCACTTGCATATCTTTTTAGATCATAGATTGCCTTGTTTCTTTTACCATAAAATGATAATTCAGCTCTATTATTTTCTTGCATTTCTTGATAAAAGCTTAAATATTCATAGAGGTTAAAGAGTCCTGATTCATTTTCTATTTGCTTTTTACTTTGGTCTTTATATTCCTTGTATGATTCTTTTAGTTTATCTTTGAAGCCTGCTAACCAATATGTTATTTTCTTTATTTCATTGCCTATGTTTTTTAATAGTTCATTCTGTTTTTTTATTTCACGATTTATATCTCCTTTTTCTGTTCTTATTCCCTTTCTTTCCATTGCACTAGCACTTGCTCCTAGATGTATTGTTGGTATTTGTTTTATGCCTTGTCTTTTAAAACTCCTATGGTCTACTCTTTTTTCTATTTTGTTTTTTGCTAGATATTCATTACAAAGGTTTGAAAAATTTTCTCTCCATTTTTCTACATTGCCTTTATCGTTCCAGGTTGTTAGTTCTACTTTTCTTGTCTTTGGTTTTCCATTTTTGTTTAAAATCTTTTCTCCTTTTTCATCTAGGATATATTCTTTTTTTGACTTTGCTAAGAACTCTCCTTTTTCGTTTATGGGTCGCATTATTGTCATTATATGACAATGAATATTTCCATTTTTATCTTGACTCTCATCATGAATTGCATAATCTACTATCATTTCTTGTGATGTTAGATTTTCTTTTATAAATCTTTCGACTAGGTTTTTATTTTCACTTAAAGTTAATTCTTTTGGTAGTCCTATTATGAATTGTCTTGCTAGTTGTGCATTAGAATTTTTTTCTGCCATTTCTACTTTATTCCATAAGGTCGACCTATCATTAAATTCTTTCGGTATATGATCAGGCAATATTATATTTTTTACTAATACTTTTTCTTTTCTTGTATAGTCATGGGTTACTCCGTCCCATTCATTTTTTATTTTTTCTCCACTTATATATGCTGCACTTGCTACTGCAC
>NZ_JAMXSL010000066.1:0-3139 GCF_026131715.1 Anaerococcus sp. NML200537
ATTAAATCTCAAGGAGCAAACGAGTACACTCTATCTAATAACAATATTATACAGTAAAACTGAATAATACTTAGTCGAAAAAGGGTTATAGGTTACCTTTAACAACCTAAATACATTATATAAGGAGCAAAAATGGCAAGAGATAGAAAATTCGCCAATGGCGAAGGCTCAATAACCTATGTAAAGGGCAGGAAATCCCCATGGTGGGCAAGACTCCCAGCAACCTACGATATAAACGGCAAAGAACACAGGCCAACAGTAGGCTTTTATAAATCAAGAAAGGAAGCCAAAAAAGCTTTAGATAATTATGTATATGTCGATGATATAAAAACATTTAGGGAAATATACGAAGAATACAAAAAAACTGATGATTATCTAAATTTATCATATAAAACAAAAAACAGATACGAGGATTCCTTCCAATCCTTCCACCCTATCTGGAATAAAAATATCATGGAAATAAAAACCATGGAAATGCAAAGGTGCATAGATCAAAAAGTAAAAGAGGGATACTACGAAACCATAAACGGCGAAAAAATAAGAAAAGACTACTCCAAAGACTCAATCTCAAGGTTAAAACACGTAGCAAGTAAAATCTACCAATTTGCAGAAAAACATGAATTAGTAGATAAAGATAGAGCAAAGCTGCTAGATGTAAAAGGTAAAGAAAACACCAAAGAAAAAACCATATTTTATACACAAGATATAAATAAACTCTTTGAATCGATACCATACAACCCCGACGCTCGCCATATACTCTGCATGATATTTACAGGCATGAGAACATCAGAATATAGGAAATTAAAAACTATAAACATTGACTTCAAAAGAAGGATAATCAGGGATTTTGGAATAAAAACAAACAAGGGTAAGAGAAGGATTATGTTTATCCACGACAAAATCTACGACATACTAAAAGAATTAGCCAGGGAATCAACCACAGGCTATATAGTAGAAAACACAAGAATAAACCCACAAAACCCAAAGCCATCACATCCAAGCGATACCACCTTTAGAAACACAATCTTCAAAGGAGCACTCAAAAAGGCAGGACTAGAAGAAACAACCCCTATACAATGTAGGTATACTTTCGCCACCATATCCCATATGTCAGGCATAAGTGATATAGATCTCATGGACTTAATGGGACACGAATCCATAGAAACCACAAAGAAATCTTATATCCAGGTAGTAGATATGTATCTATATAAGCAGTTCCAAACCTACAATTTTAAAACTGCACTAAAAGTAGGATAAGAAGTTGGGACAAAAATAAAAAAAAGCATAAAAAACAACGATTATAATTCTACTGGTAACTTACTGGTAACAGCAAAATTGTAATCGTTGAAATCAAGCTATAAAAGCTTATCAAATGGTGCGGGATAAAGGAGTCGAACCTTCACGAGAAATTCTCACTAGATCCTAAGTCTAGCGCGTCTGCCAATTCCGCCAATCCCGCATGGGGTGAGTAGTGAGATTCGAACTCACGCTCTCCTGGGCCACAACCAGGTGTCGTAACCAACTGGACCATACCCACCACGCTAAGTTGTTCTCTACTAATGTCTCACTGACTATTACAGTATACAACTTTTTATTTACTTTGTCAAATGTTTTTTAAGATTTTTATTTAATCTTTATCTCATAAGCTCTAAAGCTTTCTTACTGACAAATAATATAATACCACGTTTTTAAAAATAATGCAAATTTTTTCCTTATTTTATTTTTCTATCTTTTGAAGTAGAATATCAAGAGAGGTGAATTATGAAAAATACAAGAAAATTTATTTTAAAATTATTTGCTATTGTTATCGCTATAGCTATGATTGCTCCCCTTGTTTATAACGCTATATTGTCTATGCAATGATTATAGAAAATATTGAGTATTCAGAAAAATATAATTTAATTAGGCTTAGCATTTCTAATGAGAAATTCTTTGTTGATTATGATCTTTATTATGAGCTTAACCTAGAAAAAGATGAGGAATTAGACTTTGATACCTATAAAATAATCTTGGCCAATGATGAGTATAACAGGGCCAAGAATTTTGCCTTGTCTAAGATTTCTTATTCACAAAAATCTACTTATGAAATCAAAAAGAAGTTAGCTGAGAAGAAATTTTCTAATGAAGTTATCGATAAGGTTGTTGCTTTTCTCGATTCTTACGGGTTTTTAGATGATGCAGCTTATGTCAAAGCTTTCATCACTGATAAGGATGAGATTTCAAGATGGTCTCGAAATAAGATTTCTTATATGTTAAAAACCAAACACGTAGATGATTTACTTATAGAGGAATACATTGGCCTTGTGGATGATCAAAGGGAATATGAAAAGGCTAGTTTTTTTGCTGATAAAAAGATTAAGGATGATTTTTCTTTTGAAAATAGGCAAAAGGTCTTTAGGCATTTGGCTGGCAAGGGCTTTGATATCGATATAATTAATAAGGTCCTTGATGAAAGATTTAAGTAATGCATTTTGTTTATATTCTAAGATGTGCTGATGATAGCCTATATACAGGTTATACTAATGATCTTAAAAACAGGATTAAGGTCCACAATTCTGGAAAGGGAGCAAAGTATACTAGAGCAAGGCTACCTGTTAGTCTTGTATTCTACAGAAGAGTTGATAGCAAATCTATCGGTCTTAAGCTTGAAGCAAGGCTTAAAAAATTAAATAAAAAGCAAAAAGAGGATCTAGTCCAAAAATTTGCCTTAGGAAATTAACTTTCTCTTTCTTAAGGATGTTTTTAGACTATCTCCTCTTCTTTTTATAGAAATTTCAAATAGGCCCATCTGGGTAAATCCAAATATTTCGGCTTCAATTTGGTATTTTTCTATGGCTTTTTGCATCTCTGCTGTAATTTTTTCCTTATCATGAACTCTTAAAAAGTCTATCAGACACATGCCTCCTATGTTTCTTAATTTAAGATTATAGGCTATAAAGTCTATTAGCTCTAAATTTATACCTAATAAAAAATCTTCTTTTTGCATTTTAGACTTTCGGCTTCCTGTATTTACATCTATTACAGTAAGGGTCTCTAGTTCATCTATAATAATCGATAAGTCTTTGTAATTTAATTTATTATTACTTATATCTTTTATCAAATCATTAAAGACTCGTGAATTTTTGATGTCTATTTCTTT
>NZ_JAMXSL010000067.1:0-2964 GCF_026131715.1 Anaerococcus sp. NML200537
ACTTACATACCGAATATTTAGTTGTTATTTAGTTTTTCTAAGCCTAATTTTTAGGCTTATTTGATGTGCCATAAATTACAAGATTAATTATTTTTTATTTTCTCTTGACATTTGATAGCTGGTCTAATTTTAAATTAAAAACTTTTATTCACTAACAGATTTCCCATCCCACTTATTAAACCAAATAATTGAGGAAATAAATAGGATTAAGATAATAAAGGATGCTATTAAACCCCACAGCCTTAACTCTTTATAAAAATATGAAGGATCTAAAGCTTTGCCCAGCCTTATATACATGGCAGGAAGTCTTGCGCCCCAGGTACAAGGAATAAAATACCAAATATTATCACCGATGACAGTCATTGAAAGCAAAGCAATCATTGTTTCTAGAAAACCCAATCCTATAGATGCACCATTACTTAATACGATTGATACCCAAAGATGAATCATGTATAGAGAAAGGCTGCTAATAACAATTAGGAAAAATTCAATAAGCCAATCTAAGATATTTTGATATCCAGTTAGTATTGCAAAAATTATAATAGCTAAAGCAAGAGAAATAACAAATCCCAATTCTAATACAAGGAGTTTTCCTATATAGGCTTTGCTTCTAGATTTTGTAGTAGATAAAAGCACTTGAAATTTTCCAGCACCCATTTCCATATCAACTACTTTTGAACTTATCAAACTTAATATTATTGGCATTACCGCTCCTAAAAGTACAAAATAAGTTTGTATTATATCTCTTTCTTCAAAATTTTTTAATCCTGTGGTTTTTAATGCCACATAAAATAGTAAAGAATAGGCTATAGGTAAGACTATGTGAATCAAAGGAAGCCAGGTGCCTTTAATTTTGTATATTTCTGATTTTATTATATTTATCATTACTTTACCTCTTGTTTTGAAAACCATTTTGCACTTATCATTGTTAGTAAGGTAAATAGACATATAGATAAAATACAAGGAATAAGTAACGATGTGTTTGATATCATTGGATTTGATGCTTCTATTAAAATGCCACTTGGTAGAATACGCATAACAGGAATCATTAATCTAATTCCCCAAGAATATGGGCAATAAATCCAAAAAGCACTGTCAGACAACAATATTCCTGATCCTAAACCTAATACTGCATTTACTGCAATGCTTGCTATAAAGCCAAATTTTTTTGCTAAGAAAAAGCATAGAGGGATTTGCCAAATATTGGTTATTATTAGTAAGAAACTCGCAAATAGTAATGTGGAAAATCCATAGTTTGGTGTTAATTGCCCTCCAATTAAAAATTGAAAAATATATACCCCTAGCATATGAACTATAGTGGTAATACTCATATAAATTAATGCTGTGATTATTTTTGAAACCCATAACTTTTCAAGCTTAATTTTTAGAGGGAAAACTGCTCTGTAGTTTAATATTCTACTTTCTTTTCTATCCATCATTGCTGGTATTAAGGCAAAAGTTGATGGCATTATTATGACATACCACCAGTTATAGGAATTAGCAGTGAAATAACTTGGCATAAGAAAGAGTGACAATAAGATTAAAGTCATTGGCATAATAACTAATAACTTCTTCAAGAAAGTGCCCTTATGTTTTAAATTTTCTGCAAGAATATAAGATATCATTTTTTACACTCCCATTCCACTTTTTATAACATTCATAAAAAGTTCTTCTAAATTGTCATCATGATTAATAATGTTTTGATATTGCAATTTTCCATTATTAATAATCCCAATATGGTCAGCAGTTTGTTCAACTTCTGCTAAAATATGACTAGACAAAATAACTGTTATTCCTTTTTCTGGGAAAGATCTTATTAAATCACGCAATTCCTGAATTCCAAGAGGATCAAGTCCGTTTGTTGGTTCATCTAAAATCAAAAGCTTAGGATTATTTAATAAAGCAATGGCGATACCTAGCCTTTGTTTCATTCCTACAGAAAATAGACTACTTTTCTTTTTGCCAGTATCTTTTAAACTAACTATTTCCAAAACTTCATCAATCCTAGAATCTTGTAACCCTAGTAGGAGTGTCCTTACTTTTAAATTTTCCCTAGCCGATAAGTTCTCATACAAGGCAGGCATTTCTATCAAGGCACCAATATCCGAT
This sequence comes from Anaerococcus sp. NML200537, assembly GCF_026131715.1. Lineage (NCBI taxonomy): Bacteria > Bacillati > Bacillota > Tissierellia > Tissierellales > Peptoniphilaceae > Anaerococcus > Anaerococcus sp. NML200537. The sequence continues at coordinate 2,110 of NZ_JAMXSL010000067.1, forward strand.
AAATCGTCGCGACTCCACTCATGACCTTTAAAAAAGATTTGACCAGATGTTTTATGAATCATTCCAGTAATCATCTTCAATGTAGTCGATTTACCTGCTCCGTTAGGTCCTAGCAATCCATATATAGAATTTTCTTTTATTTTTAAAGAAATACTATCTACTGCTTTTTGTTTACCAAAAGTTTTAGTAAGATTTTTTGTTTCTAATATCAATTTGTCCATATAAATGAACCTCCTCTTCATTTTATAAACTTAGTATAAAATACAAAGTTAAGGATTCCATAAGGAAGATAAGTTTCTTTAAAGTTAATAGATTACTTTTACCTTTATTGTCCGGTACTGGTACTCAAATGGTACTGGAAGTAAAAAGAATAAATTGAATAATTCTTCCAAGTACTGTACATGAGGACAAAAAATTAGACCGTAGGCTTAAGCTGCGGTCTTTTTGCCTACATATTATGAGGATTAATTTATTTAGAGATCTCCAATAGATACTTTCAAATACAACAAATAATATAAAGCAGATTGCAAAAGCAACTAATATAACTGGCCTTATTTACAAAAAAGATATAGATTATATGAAAGAAAAAATAGAAAAATTGGCAAAAGAAATATGGCAGATTCATTCCCTACTTCTTAATAAATCAAAAGAAAGTTCTGGTGATTAGTATGGTAATTACAAAAAAGAATACCCTTATGCAAGAGTATTCTCTGAATAAAGAACAATTTTCTGACCTTGTTCAGTATAGGAAAAACTATGAAAATTATTATGGGAAGGAAGTGGAGAGATAAAAAATTGAAAAAATAATTTTTTTCTGGTATAAATATTATTGTAGAAATTTACAAATAATTACCC
>NZ_JAMXSL010000068.1:0-2817 GCF_026131715.1 Anaerococcus sp. NML200537
AAATATATTAGATGGTACAATGAGGATAGGATTAAAACAAAATTAAACGGAATGTCCCCTGTTATGTACAGATTACATTCCGCTTAAAATATTATTAAATTATTCCGTGTTTACGGGTTCAGGTCATATCCGTATTACGGATTTTGGGGTTTTTGTTATTTTATAAGATTCTCCTTTAGTAGACCTCTTTAAAATAATAAATCTCATCTTCTATCTTTTTAAGCCTTAACTGATTGTCAGAATCTTTTTCCTTATAAAAATATTCACCATCTGCCTTAGGCTCAAGTTTGTTAAGTCCCAATAAAGTCAGATCGTCATCTTTTATATAATAGAATCCATAATAAATAGCTGCAGATCCAAAGCCCTTGGACTTATAGACAAATTTAGCAAGCTTTGGAAACTTATCAAACTTTCTTAATTCAAAACTTTTGTATTTGAATTTTTGATCCAAGCTAGAATCAGCATCATTTATGAAAGACACTATCTCAGCTTTATTATCCTTTAATGATTCCCTTATTTCTTTTTCAATCTTTAAGTCTTGGTATATAAAATAAGCTCTCGCCGTGAAAAACATTATAAATATTAGCCCAATTGCCATGAATATTTTTCTATGTTTCATAGGTAACTCCTATATATTTCAATATTTTTACAAGTAGATAATGAAATTTATAATTCTATTTTATTCAACAGTTACAGATTTGGCTAGATTTCTTGGCTTATCTACATTTAGGCCCTTGGCTAGGGATGTGTAGTAGGCAAGTATTTGGCATGGTACTACTGAAAGGATTGGGGCTAGGATATCTAGGGTTTCATCAAAGATAAAACTTGCTACTCCAATATCTCCAATCCTCTTATCCTTTAGATTTGTTATGGTAAAGACTTCTGCCTTTCTAGCCCTTACCTCTTCTAGATTTGAAAGAGCCTTATCCAAAAGGTCTTTTTGACTTAGGATGCCTATGACAGGAGTACCATCTTCTATTAGGGCAATTGTACCATGTTTTAGCTCTCCTGAAGCGAAGGCCTCGCTGTGGATGTAGGATATTTCCTTTAGTTTAAGGCTTGCTTCTATGGCTGTTTGGTAGTCAAGTCCTCTTGCTAGGTAGAAAAGATGTTCCTTATCCTTAAGCTCATTTGCAAAATATTTTAGCTCTTCTTTCCTATCGATTATATTTTTTATCTTTTGAGGAAGGGCAAATATTTCTTCGATAATCTCCTTATCATCAAATTTTTCTAAGACTTCATTAAATTCTAGGCCTAGGATGTAGAGATTTAAAAGTTGGCTGGTGTAGGCCTTGGTTGATGCTACCGCTATCTCAGGGCCTGCCTCGGTGTAGATTGTTCTTTCTGCTTCCCTATCGATTGATGATTCTCTTACATTTGTGATTGCAAGAGTCATGGCTCCTAGGCTTTTTGCAAGGTCTAGGGCCTTTAGGGTATCAGCTGTTTCTCCTGATTGAGATAGGAAAATTACCAAGGTATTTTCATCTACAAGTGGATCAGAGTACCTAAATTCTGAAGCCAAGTCGCAAATAACTGGTATCCTTAAATATTTTTCAAAAAGAGCCTTGCCAACTAGGCCAGCATTGTAGGCTGTACCACAGGCAACTATATAGATTCTGTTAAAGGAGTTTATTTCTTCTTCGCTAAAGACCTTACTCTTTACTTTTAGGCCTTCCTTATCTAGGTGGGCTTCAGCCAACCTTCCTATGACATCAGCTTGCTCCTCAATTTCCTTAAGCATGAAGTGGTCGTAGTCTTCTTTTGATGCATCATTTGCCCCAAAAGAAGTAGTTTTTACTTCCCTTGCTACTTCCTTTAGGTCCTTGTCATAAATCTTGTAAGTATCGCCCTTGATGTCGATTATATCATCATTTTCAAGATAGATTAGCTTGTTGGTATATTTTATAAAAGATGGGCTGTCAGAAGCTAGGATAAAGCCATCATCCATAAGGCCAAGGACCATTGGAGAATCCTTCCTGATTCCTACAAGCCTGTCTGGTTCATCTTCTGAGATTGCTCCTATAGCAAAGGACCCTTCAATCATAGACCTTACCTTGATTAGGGCCTTTAGAAGGTCCCCTTCATAAAATTTGCCAAGTAAAATGGCAACAAGTTCTGTATCTGTTTGGGATTTGAAAGAATAGCCTTCCTTGACTAATTCTTCCTTAAGTTCCTTATAATTTTCTATAATACCATTGTGAACTATAGCAATCTTGCCATCGGCAGATGTGTGTGGGTGGGCATTTTCCCTGCTAGCCTCACCGTGGGTAGCCCATCTAATATGGCCAATACCGATATGAGAAGATAAATCTTTCCCACCTATCTCTTCCTTAAGACTTGCAATAGGGCCCTTTTCCTTGTGGATTTCAAGCTTACCATCCTTAATAATAGCAAGACCACTTGAGTCATAACCCCTATATTCTAGCTTTTCAAGACCATCAAGGATGATATCCTTAGCATTAAGACTTCCTTTATAACATACTATTCCGCACATAGTGCCTCCTTATTAAATTTTTAATGAGGCCACGGTGTCTTCTCTGTGACAGAAATTGCTCTCTGCTTTTGTCTAACACTAGGGCTGTGAACCCAGGAAGCTCCCGCCGAATTTTCGATAACTTCCTCCCTCGTCATCCCAAAGGGATCTGGCGCTTTTTTATTTTTACCTCATTATCAGATATTATATTCTTATTTTCTTTATTATCCAAGATAAAATTATTTTAGGGGCATCCCCTAAAAATCCCTTTTTATTATCCAAGATAATATTATTTTTTTAATAAATTGTTGTTATGAACTTTGATTCTTCGTACTGTCATATCA
>NZ_JAMXSL010000069.1:0-2761 GCF_026131715.1 Anaerococcus sp. NML200537
CAACCATCGGACTGCCTCCAGATTCCCCTGATAAATATTCCGTTACTAGTTTGATTTTAAATTCTTTTGTGTATTTTGGCATACTAAAACCCCTCCATCCGTATTCCGGATTTTGGGGTTCAGGTCACATTGACCTTCTTTTTTTGTAGTTATATTTCTAATTTTATAATTTGCTAATGTATTTACATTTTTTAATTCGCCAGATTTTAAACCTAAATAAAGTTTTTCCTATTTACAATATTTTTCATGAAATTAATCTATATCTAATTTAAATATCACCCTTATCTTCAACTTCTTTATGCTTCTTCTTATCCATCAAATAGGCATAGATTAGGCCCACAATTACCATGATTGGTATTTCAAATCCGTTTAGGTCAAATAATTTGGGTATTCCTATTACTATTATTACAAAGATTAGGTCAAAGTTTATGTAGGCCATCCAGCTTTTGTCCATAATTTTGTAATTGTGATAGACCATCATTATGATACCTGCTATGTATATGACAAAAAATATAAATTCTAGGTCTCTATAGCCCCTAAAATAGCTTAGGCCAAGACCTCCTAAGATTTGGACTAGATATTCAAATAAATATATGCTCATGACTTGCTCCTTTATTTGATTATATCAAAAAAACGGCAGTTTTTAAACCGCCGTTTGATGTTTTAGATAAATAAGCCTGCACAAACTACTGATACTACTGTCATTAGCTTGATTAGGATGTTTAGTGATGGGCCTGAGGTGTCTTTGAATGGGTCACCTACTGTATCTCCCACTACGCTTGCCTTGTGAGCATCTGAACCCTTACCAAATTCTCCATCAAGTGTTTCGATGTGTTTTTTGGCATTATCCCAAGCACCACCTGCATTTGACATGAATATTGCAAGTAATACTCCTGTTACTAGGGCTCCTGCAAGAAGGCCGCCTAGGGTTTCTGGTCCAAAGACCTTGCCTACAAATATTGGAACTACTATAGCAAGTATACCTGGTAGGATCATTTCTTTTAAGGACGCTGCTGTTGAGATTTCAATACATTTTTGATAATCTGGTTCGCTTGTTACTTCTAGTAGACCTGGGTCGTTTTTAAATTGTCTTCTTACTTCTTCAATCATTTCTGTCGCAGCCTTACCTACTGAGTTCATGGTTAGGGCTGAGAATAAGAATGGTAGCATACCGCCTACAAACATTCCTGCTACTACCTTAGAATCTAGAATTGATATTGTTTCTAGCTTAAGTGTTTCAGAATATGTTACAAATAGTGATAGGGCTGTTAGGGCTGCTGATCCTATAGCAAAACCCTTACCTATAGCTGCTGTTGTGTTACCAATTGAGTCTAATTCGTCTGTTATATCTCTAACTTGACTTGGAAGTTTGGCCATTTCAGCGATTCCACCAGCATTATCTGTGATTGGTCCGTAAGCATCTACTGTTACAGTTGTTGCTGTTGTTGATAGCATTCCTACTGCTGATAGGGCTATACCAAAGACTCCGTCTGCCCAGAAGGCTACAATTATTCCAAGTCCTATAAGGATTATTGGATAAACTGTTGAAAGCATTCCTGTTGATAGACCTGCTATGATGTTTGTTGCAACACCTGTTTTTGATTCTTCTGCTATATTTTTTACAAATTTATAATGGTCTGAAGTATAAATTTCTGTCAATAACCCTATCGAAATACCTACTATGATACCTGTAATTATAGCTAGAGCTGCTCTTAAGTTTCCAAAATATGATAATGAAAGGATAAGGGCTGCAACAATAACTATAGCTCCTGATAAGTAGATTGTTTGCATTAGAGCTGATTGAGGACTCTTGTGTTTCTTTCCTAGGAAAAGAATTGTTGCTGAAATTGATGCAAGGATTCCGATTGATACTAATAGTAGGGTAAATTTAAGTCCTACATCACCATAAGATACAAGTCCTAGGGTAATGGCTGAGATGATTGCTCCTGCATAGGATTCAAATAAGTCTGCTCCCATACCTGCAACATCACCTACGTTATCTCCAACGTTATCTGCAATTACTGCTGGGTTTCTTGGGTCATCTTCTGGAATTCCTGCTTCAACCTTACCTACAAGGTCCGCACCAAGGTCAGCAGCCTTTGTATAGATACCACCACCCACTCTAGCAAATAGGGCTACAGATGAGGCACCTAGGGAATAACCCATTACAATTGCTGGATCTCTAAAGATCATAAAGCTTACTACAAGACCTAAAAATCCAAGTCCTGTTACAGCAAGACCCATTACTGAACCACCTGTAAAGGCAAGCTTTAGGGCTCTAGATCTACCACCTTCCATGGCTTCGTTAGCGCATCTTGCGTTAGATTCTGTCGCTGTAAGCATTCCTATAAAGCCTGTTAGCATTGAAAAAGCTGAACCTACTATATAGCAAATCATAATCCTATAATCTAGGAAAATAGCTATAAGGATTGAAACTACAACTACAAAAATAGCGATAAACTTATACTCACTTGAAATAAAAGTCATAGCTCCATTTTTGATATAACCTGATATCTCGCTCATTCTTTCTGAGCCTTTAGAAACAGGTAATATCCTCTCTCTTATGTTGAAAGCCATTAGGACTAAAGCCAAAATAGCTACAAAGAGGGATAAAATTTCTATAAACATATTTCCTCCTAATGTTATTAAATTTTTATGGGCTGTATGATTCAAATTATAAATATAAAAATTTCTAAAAGGAAATTTCTTAATAATATTCCAAAAAGAAAAATCCTTAAAATCATACTGCCTCATATTATAT
>NZ_JAMXSL010000070.1:0-2330 GCF_026131715.1 Anaerococcus sp. NML200537
CAACCATCGGACTGCCTCCAGATTCCCCTGATAAATATTCCGTTACTAGTTTGATTTTAAATTCTTTTGTGTATTTTGGCATACAAAAACCCCTCCATCCGTATTCCGGATTTTGGGGTTCAGGTCAATTTTCATATATAATTTATGAATACAAAAAAAGAATACCCTATATAAGAGTATTCTTGACAGGTAATAATATGCTGACCTTTGCACCTATTTTATCAGTCCTATTTTCTAAAACAAGACTTCCTCCATGCATCTTAATAATTTGTTCGGCGACAAATAATCCGATACCATAGTTTTCTTTTGAATTCCTACTTTTGTCTCCTTGATAGAATTGATCTGTTGCATATAATAGGTCTTCACCTGTAAATCCATGTCCTTGATCTAGTATTGATATTTCGAGCTTATCAGCTTTGGAGCATATAATTAATTTAATAGTTGAGTTTTTAGGACTTTGCTCCTCGGCATTACTTAGAATATTAAGAAAGGCTCGTTCAAAATTTTTTAAATCTACTATTAAAAAATCATCATCATAGTTAATATCTTCTAAAAGATTTAACTTATAAGTCGATGTGAATTCTTTAGCTAGTTTTTCAATGTTTTCTACAAATTCTTTTGCTCTAATTTGAGTAAAGTTTAATTCATTTGCTTGGTTAGATTTATTAACAAGCATTAAGGTTTCAATATATTTACCAATACGGTTTGTGTTTTTCCTAATATAACCTAGATAGCTTTCCTGATCTTCTGTTAGATTTGTTTCTCCCAATAACTCTGAATTTCCCTTAATAATTGAAAGAGGAGTCTTTATATCATGGCTTAATGCTGAAATCTGATTTCTTTTTTTCTCTTCCTCTCTCCAATTTGTTCTTAAAGATTCACTTAATCCTACTTTCATTTTTTCTAAACTTTCTAATATGGCATTAAATTCTTGAATATTTGACCTTTTAACTTTGAAGTCTAAGTTTTGTTTTCCAATTTCTTCCGAAGCTTCTATCAAAGGATTTAATTCTTTTGATATTTTCTTTGCCCAAATTAATGTGATAGTCATAATACTTATAAGACAAAATATTATAAGTAAGCTTAGAAATAAATTATTTACTTGTGGTAGATGCTTTTGCATCCAAGGGTTTCTATAATAAGGTTTTAGCTTATAAGCTACAAGTACATATCCATCTGATCTTTGTATTTCCATAAAAGATAAGTTGGAATTAGAATTACCAGAGCCCTTATGGTAGTTAAAGGCTATATCTTGGATATTCTTATTCATATTTGTTTCTATAACTTTTTCGTCTTTTGATAGAAATAGATAAGATGTATTATCTGGAAGTAATGATTTTTCGAAATTTTTTGAAGTAGCAATATCTGTTCTTTTTTCAAGAATTAAATTCTCAGTATAGTTCGCAGGAAATATCCACTTAAATTGATAAGAAGCTGATATAAAAGCTAGGATTAATAAAACGGAGATTGCTAGTCCTAGTGCAATACTTAACAAATATTTAAAAAGTATATTTTTAAGAAATTGACCTTTTGATTTTAATTCCATTTATATCCGATCCCCCATACTGTTTCAATTGGATTTTTATCATATTTTTGAAATTTTGCCCTAATATTTTTTATATGTTCCGATATTGCAGATGCATCTCCTATACCATCAAATCCAAAGATAAGCTCATATATTTGCTCTCTTGAAAATACTTGTCCTTTTCTTTTTGCTAGTAATTCTGAAATTTGATACTCGGATTTTGTTAAATGAACTTTTTCATCTCCTACAAAAACTTCATTTGAAGATAAATCAAATCGAATTTCACCAAGATTTAAACTAGTGTGTCGTTCTCTTTTTTCTCGTCTTAAATGGGCTTCAATACGAGCTAGGAGTTCCGCTGCACCGAATGGTTTTGTGATGTAATCATCTCCTCCAATTAATAAGCCTTCAACTATATCTTCTTCCATAGTTTTCGCTGTTAAAAAAAGAATAGGGCAGTCTACTTTAGTTCGAATATCCTTACAGAAACTAATTCCGTCAATACCTGGCATCATCACATCAAGTAGAATCAAATCATATTTACTAAGTTTACTATTATCAACGTCTAAAGGGTTTTGATATACATCGACCTTATGGTTGTTCTTTTTTAAAATGTTTTTTATTAGATCAAGCATATCTAGTTCGTCATCAACTGCAAGAATTAAAGACATTTTATCACCTCCTCGTATATTATAGTTGTAGTAATAAATACTACATTTTGTTCTCAATCCCACTTTCTTATGGGATAATAATTGTATAGATAGAGGTCGTAGTTAACCTCCTTGAAGCTAGTCTTCCTAAATTA
>NZ_JAMXSL010000071.1:0-2124 GCF_026131715.1 Anaerococcus sp. NML200537
GCTTATGGTAATATATTTTTAAATATATTAATAAGTTTATATTGCTTATATAAAGAAGAGTAGCTTATATAGGATGATTAAAGAGAGCTTAGTTGTGGTGAAATAAGTAGATTCCTTTTAAGTGAAGATGGTCTTTTTTGTTAGTTGGTGAATTTTTAGCCAGCTAGGGGTATGCCCCTTACAGCAGATGGTATTGTTTGATACCTACTAAGTCTGTTATCGTGAGATAATAGTAAAATAAGGTGGTAACACGAGTCTTCGTCCTTTGGTCGAAGGCTTTTTTTTATTATAGGAGGATTTATGCCAGTTATTTTATCCGAAGATTTTATTAAAGAAGAGGTTTTGCAAGAAGAAAATATTTTTGCTATCAATCCAATGAGGGCTAGTAACCAGGATATAAGACCTCTTAAGATTGCTATTGTCAATCTTATGCCTAATAAGGAGGAAACTGAGATTGATTTGCTTAAACTTATTTCTGCTCATGCTCTTCAAATTGAGGTTGATTTTATTAGGACTACTACATATGAAAACAAACACACAGACCTTAATAGGCTCAATAAGCTTTATAAGTCTTATGATGATATTAAAGATACCAAGTATGATGGCATGATTATTACTGGTGCCCCTATTGAAAATATTGACTATAAGGATATTAAATATTGGGATGAGCTTACTAAAATTTTTGATTATGCCAGAGAAAATGTCTATTCTACTATTTTTATCTGCTGGGCTTCTCTTGCTGCCCTTAATTACTTTTATGATGTCGATAGCTTTTCTTTTAATGAAAAACTATGTGGAGTTTATCCTTTTATTAAAAACAGCAATTCAAGGCTTCTTGATGGCTTTGATGACTTATACAATGTTCCCCATTCTCGATATAAAGGAGTTGACCCTAAAGATTTGGACGACATTGATGACTTAGATGTCCTTGCTTCATCTGATGAGGTTGGGCTCTGTCTTGCTACAAGTTCTGATAATAGGTTTATTTTTTCACTTGGCCACCTTGAATATAATAAAGATACACTTAATAATGAATACCTAAGGGATCTAGAAAGAGGTCTTAATCCTAATAGACCGGTCAATTATTATTTTGAAGGTACTAATAAGATTAATATGAGTTGGAAATCAGCAGCTTCCTTATTTTTCTCAAATTGGATTAACTATGCTGTTTATCAAAATACACCTTATAGACTTGAGAGTATTGAAGAAAAATCTGTTTCGAAATTTGGTGGCTCTTCCCTATCTGATGCCGGTCAGTTTGAAAGAGTTAAGGATATTATCAATAGCAAGGATGATAGGAATGTAATCGTTGTGTCTGCGCCAGGAAAGCGAGACCCTTATGATATTAAGGTTACTGATCTTTTGGTAAAAATTTCTGATTCTAATGAACAAATTAGGGCTCTTGAGGAAAAAATTAAAGAACTCAATAAGGAAATATATATAAAAAGAGAAGAAAAGTACAAAATTAATGATAAGATTAAGGATCGTTTCTATGAAATAATTGATGATTTGAATTTAGACGATTTCCTTAAAAATGAAATTGACCAAAGCCTTGCAGAAGTTGCCTTCTCCTTAAATCGTGATTTCAATCTATCTAGGGGTGAATACTTAAATGCCAAAATCCTCGCAAATTTTTTAGGCTATGACTTTTTCGATGCGAAGGATTTAATTTTCTTTGATGATGAGGATATTGATATCGAAAGGACCTTTAAGATTATAAGGGCCAGTATTAAAGATGGAATGAAGGTCGTTGTTCCTGGTTTTTATGGAAGTAAGGATGGTCAGATTAAAACTTTTAAGAGGGGTGGATCAGATTATACCGGGTCAATTCTTGCCGCTGCCCTTGATTCTTCTGTTTATGAAAACTGGACTGACGTATCTGGTATAATGACAGCTGACCCTAAAAGGGATAAGAATGCCCAAAAAATCGAAAAACTAGATTATAAGGGCTTGCAAAAAATTATTAAGTCCGGTGCTGGAGTCTATCAAGAAGACGCCATTAGGCCTGTTATGAATAAAAATATTACTATTAAAATCCTAAATACCAATAATCCTGACGACTCAGGCACTACTATTAAAGATTAAAAATAAGCTGGAGCTTGCAAATTTTCTCAAGCTCCAGCT
>NZ_JAMXSL010000072.1:0-1724 GCF_026131715.1 Anaerococcus sp. NML200537
TTTTTCGTAAGTGGGTACTCACTTACTGTGCTTGCTCATATACTAATAGTATAAGAACAGCTTTAAGCATAGTTCTTAAAAATGAACCTAATCATCTATGATAAAATTATAGATATTAGGGATGAAATGGGATTGTTTTATGTGCTTGCTGGGTTTCCAACTTAGGAATTACTCATTTGGTAGACTCCACCCTCATTCCATTGCCTTTCATCTTTTCGGTTGGTTAGGTTCATTTATTGATTACCTGTATAACTCGTGAGCCTGTTGTGGTTTTGGATTAACAGGGCATCCCAAATTATAGGAGGTATATTATGTCAGAAAAAATTGTTGTAGGAATTGATGTGAGTAAGGCTTTTAGTGATATCTGTATTCTATCACCTAATAATGACATCATCAAAAGACTTAAAATTTCTAATGATATTAATGGTATGAAGTCGCTCATATATGTACTTGAAAAGGTAGAAGATGAGTACAAAGACAGAGCAGTAATTATCATGGAAGCTACTGCACACTATCATCAAATTTTAGCTAATTTTTTCCGTAAGCATAATTACGAAGTCATTGTAATTAATCCGATTCAAAGTGGAGCATTGAAAAATATCAATATCCGAAAAATTAAATCAGATAAAACAGATGCATATAATATAGCGTTGCTATATCGTATTAAGAATTACAACGAAACAATTACACACTCAGATACCGTTAACAGTATCAAAAAGCTTTGCAGACAGCATAAAGAATTGACGGATGAAATTGTGGAACACATCAACCGATTAATCGCTTTTTTAGATATTTCCTTTCCAGATTTCAAGAAAGTATTTACGGATTTGCAAGGGAAAACACCTTTGTCTTTGCTTGAAAAATATCCTACTATACAGGAAGTATTATCTCCTGAAAATAAGCAAGATATTATTCAACTGATAAAAGAAAATTCACATAAAAGCAGCTCCTATGCCGGAGTAAAATATGAAAAACTATTTAAAGCTGCTGAAAAATCTATTGAAGTTTGTATAGTAAGCCTTAGTTCAGCAGTACTTATTCAAACAACTGTGAGGGTTATTTTCAGTTTACAGGAAGCTTTGAAAGCAATCGATGATGAAATCAAAAGACTATCTCTTTTAGATGAAAAGTTTCATAAAGAAATAGTGCTTTTACAAAGTATTCCAGGCGTTGGAGAGTATACAGCATGTGTTGTTTTATCAGAGCTTGGAGATATATCCAATTTCTCGAAACCGAAAGAATTAGTTGCCTTCTTTGGCTTGGATCCAGGAGTATCCCAAAGTGGAACATACAATAGGAAAAACAATAAAATCTCTAAAAGAGGATCACCTCATGTTCGCTCAATTCTCCATATGCTGGCTAAATCTAATGTGTATCCAAATCGCAACAGAGAGTATTTAAATCCTGTTATGCGAGCTTATTTTGAAAAGAAAATAGCTGAAAAACCATACAAAGTTGTAATGTGTGCAATTATGCGAAAGATGGTTCAAATTATTTTTGCTGTTCTCAGAAACCAAAAATCATTTGAGTTAAGAACACCCGAAGAACATCAAAAACTAATTCGAGAAAAAAGTAAGCTAGTCGCATAAACTATTAAAAGTGTTGCCTCAAAAAATGAAAATATATGAGGTTTATTTGCTATGCACATTTTTAAGTTCTGCGACTGAAAAATTTTTTAAAAAAATTTTTAAAATAACTATTGACTTCCTTAGTTGGTCTATTAA
>NZ_JAMXSL010000073.1:0-1603 GCF_026131715.1 Anaerococcus sp. NML200537
AAATAGGCTCACTTAATAAAGCTTATGAAATTAATATTTTTTTCTTAAGCAGCTTTGTATTTTATGATTTCTAAGTTCTTATTTTCTATTTTGGTTGCCAGTTTATTTAAGTTTAGTGCTATTGATAAGAGGCATATTTCACTTATTATATTTTCTTTTCCTCTATGGTGGAATCTGTTGTAGTTTAGTCCTGACTTTATTTTGGAAAATGCTCCTTCAGCTTGGATTGATCTATTTAATCTTTCTTCTATTCCTTGGTCTGATATTATGTTTTCTAATGATTCTTTCCTATATTTTTGGAACGTTTCTGCTATGTAAATGCCTTTAGTTTTTTGACCATCTTTGTTCCGGTCGAAACACCTATAGACTTTTGTGGTTGTTATATATCCACTTTTTCTTTTTCTGTATTTATCATTACATCTTATGAATTCTTTGCCTTCTTTTGATATGTACTTATCTTGAGTTTCATCATAGACTAGGCTTTCCCTGAATTCTTGTTCTTTTTTATATTTTCGTGTTTTTGATTTTTCGTAGTTTGATGGTTTTATGTAGGATGTTAGATTATGCTCAGCTAGATATACATAGTTTTCTTCGCTTTCGTATCCTGCATCTGCTACTATTTTGTCTAGTTCATTTGGATAGGTTGTTTGGAGTTTTGATAAGAATGGTTTTAGGGTGTACATGTCATTTGGATGGTGTGATACATTTTCTCCTATTATGAAACCTGAGGCACTTGCTAATTGGATATTGTATGCTGGCTTAAGTTGACCATTTCTCATGTGGTCTTCTTTCATTCTCATGAAGGTTGCGTCATGGTCTGTTTTTGAGTAGGAGTTTCTGTAATCTCCCATTATTTCTAGGTGTTCTTGATAAGTTTCTAACTTATTTTTCCAATCTTTTAGTTGTTCATAGTCTCGTTGGAGTTGATGTTTTCTTTTTCCTTGACCATGTACGAAGTTTATTTTCTTTTCTATACATTCTTTACTTACTTGATTAAATGATATCTTTACTACTTCTAATACTTGGGATGGTGTTAAGTCTTTATTTAAATTGAAGTGCTTTATTATTCTGATTCTTAGTTTTTCTTGCCATTTTTCTGTGCTTCCTCTCCGGACAAAGCTGTATCTGTTGGCATAAGATTCTATTTTTGTTCCATCTATGTATATACTTGATAGATCTATTTGCTTTTCTTCTACTAGTATTTCTACTATTTGACTTAGTAGATTAGGTGTTAGATTTACTATTTTCTGTCTAAATCTATTTATTGTGCTATGATCTGGTGGGGTTTGTCCGTCAAGAAGATATTTTATTCTTAGATCATATTTACATGATTTTTCTATTTCTCTTGATGAGAATATTCCTTCAGAGTAGCAGAATATTATTATTTGAAGCATTGTTACTGGATTTACAGTAGGTTTTCTCCCAAATGATGAGTAGACTTTTCTTAGTTCTGTTAGGTCTATCCTTTCAATTATATTTTTTACAAGCCTTAGTTTTATGTCATCTTGGATGTATACTTCTGTGTTAAAGTTTAATTTTAATTGAATTGTATCACCAACTAGTGTAAGATTAGTTAATGATGATGTATTACTATTTTGTTTCA
>NZ_JAMXSL010000074.1:0-1567 GCF_026131715.1 Anaerococcus sp. NML200537
TGTAGGACTCCCCAAAAGTTGTAGCTAGAAAAGAGGCTGCAATGAAAAAATATAGTTTAGAATTAAAGAAAAAAGTAATAAAAGAATACGAAGAAGGCGAAATAAGTTTAAATAAATTAGCAAGAAAATATAAAATAAAAAGTCCCAAAAGCATAAGAGAATGGGTAAGAAAAAGCAAAATATTTGGTGAAACTAGTCTAGAAAATCCTAAAATCAACGAATATCCTTTAGAAATAAAGCAAAGTGTGATAAAATGTGCCTTAACAGGAGATTTAAATTTTAGGGAAATATCTGATAAATTTGGAATAAGAGATCCGAAAACAGTAAGTTCTTGGGTAAAAAACTTTCAAAAAGAAAAAAACTTCCCTAAAATCAATCTAACAATAGATTTAAAGGAAGAATACTTAGACATGAAGAAGAAAAATAAAAAGAAAGACTACACCGAAAAAGAAATCCAAGAAATCCTAGAAGAAAACCTCCACCTAAGAATAGAAAATGACTATTTAAAAGAACTCAGGAGGTTGGTATTAGAAGAAGACTTGACAGATGCGATAAACAATACAAACAAACCAGAGCAATCTGCAAAGTAATAACCAGCCTCCGTGAGAAATATCAATTAAAAGACATACTAAAAGTAGTAAAAATAAGCCAATCAACCTACATGTACTGGCAAAGAAAAGAAAAAGAAGAAAATCCAGACGCTGAAATACTAGAAAAAATACTAGAAATAAGAAAAAAACATGAAGATTGGGGATGCAAAAGAATCCATGGATATCTAAGCAGAAGCATAAAAATAAACATAAAAAAAGTTCATAGAATAATAAAAGAAAATAACCTACAAGTAAGAACATATCACAAGAAAAATGGAAAATACAACTCATATAGAGGAGAAGTAGGAAAAGTAGCAGACAATATAATAGATAGAAATTTCAAATCAGAAAAACCACACAAAAAAATAACAACAGACACAACAGAATTCAAATACTATGAAAAAGACAAATCAAACAACTATCAAATAAAAAAACTTTACTTAAACCCATACTTAGATATGTACAACTCAGAAATAATAAGTTATTCAATAAGTAAAAGCCCAAACTATGCAGCAGTAGAAAAAGCCCTAGATAAAGCATTAGAAATAACAAAAGATCAAACAGAAGTAATCTACCATTCAGACCAAGGCTGGCTGTATCAGATACCAAGATATGTAGAAAAGTTAAAATATAAAGACATAATCCAATCAATGTCAAGAAAAGGCAACTGCCTAGACAACTCCATAATGGAAAACTTCTTCTCAATAATAAAGCAAGAAATGTACAACAAAAAAACATTTCATAGCTACAAAGAATTAGAAAGAGCAATAATTAAATACATGGACTATTACAACAATGAACGAATAAAAGAGAAATTAGGCTTTATGAGTCCAGTAGAATATAGAGAAAATAGGTCGAAAGAAAAAATCAGTATATTATCTTGATAAATCGCCCTTTTCTATAGAAAAGGGCCACCATCAATCTATAATATATTTGTATTGTAAGAAATTGAGCTACAACTTTTTGGGGGTACCATA
>NZ_JAMXSL010000075.1:0-1540 GCF_026131715.1 Anaerococcus sp. NML200537
TTTCATCCCTAATATCTATAATTTTATCATAGATGATTAGGTTCATTTTTAAGAACTATGCTTAAAGCTGTTCTTATACTATTAGTATATGAGCAAGCACAGTAAGTGAGTACCCACTTACGAAAAAATCAAAAAATCAATAGCTTATAAGGCTATATAATTTTACGATTTTTACCTTGTTAGTGAGAACCCTAAGACCCCAAAAAAATATGAGCAGAGGAGAAATGTATGGATAATAGAACAAGAAAAAATCAACTGAAAATATATTTAACAGATGAAGAAAAAGAAATTTTTGAAAAGAAAATGAAACTTGCAAATTGTAAAACAATGTCCCACTTTCTTAGAAAATGTGTATTAGAAAAAGAAATTTATATTGTAGACCTAGAACCATTTAGAGATCTTCAATGGTTACTTTCAAATGCAACAAATAACATAAACCAGATTGCAAAAGCTACTAATACAACGGGTGTTATTTACAAGAAAGATATAGATTATATGAGAGAAAAAATAGAAAGATTATCAAGAGAAATATGGGATATACATTCCTTGTTATTAAGTAAATAATTTTAGAGCTAGTTCGAGATAAGAGAATAAAAGCCTATTAAAAGAATTGCTTTAATGGTATAATTATGACAATATAGATAAATATAGGGAGTTGTTTCGAATATCTCATGCTCAAATTTAGTTATAAAAAATTGTTTAAAAAACTTATAGACTTAGAAATGAAAAGTACTGACCTTATGGATAAATCACAAATAAGCAAAAGTACATTTTACAAAATAAAAAATGGGCAAAATGTTACCACGGATGTGCTTTTAAGAATATGTAATACATTGGATTGTGATATTTCGGATATAATGGAATGTGTAGAGTTCGAAGCAAATGAGATAAAAAGATAAAATTGATTAATGTATTTTCTGAAGTAAGTGAGCTTTATTTAGAATTTAAAAAGGCTCCTATTAGGTTGTCATAGTCAATAAATTCAATAGGATTATTTGGGAAATATATAAAAAAATAATAAATCAAACTTGGTAAAAGGTGATATATGGAATACCATAGGGTGAATTTTGCTTAATGTGGTTAGATAATTGGACGATCATCTTGTCAATTATAGAGTGACTCTAGTTAATCTCATACTAGAATTGTAAGGCTAGGAGTAAAATCTATGAGAAACAATAATTTAATTAATGCATTTATATAAGTTAATAATTTAGTTTCATTATAAACAATTCAGAACTTAAAGTATGATGAAGCTTAAATTTATATATAAAAAAATAGGTTTTGGTTCATATTTTTTATGCCACAGATTATAAAAGATGGAAGAGTCTTATATTTTTATTTTTAAAGCATTGTTAAGCATAAGGAGGGTTTATGAAATTTTTACAAAATGTATTTGGAATTATTATTCCAGCTATAGGTTATATTATTGGGATATTTTCTTTCTTTTATTATAATAAATTAAGGTTTTTTATATTCATTAATAGAATTTTTAAAAGGAAAAAAGATGTTAATTTCAACATTGTTTTTGATTTTGATGGAC
>NZ_JAMXSL010000076.1:0-1520 GCF_026131715.1 Anaerococcus sp. NML200537
AATACTACATTTTGTTCTCAATCCCACTTTCTTATGGGATAATAATTGTATAGATAGAGGTCGTAGTTAACCTCCTTGAAGCTAGTCTTCCTAAATTAGGGTTACGCCTCTTCTTTACGTCTTTATCAGTATGAGCTGGATAGCGCATTTCGTTGCTGTATGTCTAACGAGGTTTGATTGTCGTAAAGTTCTTGAGGGTCCTTTCTCTATCTAAATTTATATTAAAGCTAGGTGATTTTATGTTTTACATTGGTGTTGATATTGCAAAGAAAAACCACGAAGCCTCAATAATTGATTCTGATGGGAAACTTGTTTCTGAGTCCTTTTCTTTTTCTAATTCTATTAGGGGTTTAGAGAAGTTTCAGAAATTTATTTCCTCTTTTTCGATTGATTCTAACAACTGTATTATTGGTATGGAAGCTACTGGCCATTATTGGCTTTCGCTTTATTCTTTCTTAATTGATTTAGGTTTTTCTTGTGTTGTTATTAACCCTATTCAATCTGATGCTTTTAGAAAGATGTATATTAGACAGACTAAGAATGATTCTGTTGATTCTTTTGTTATTGCTCAAATTCTTAGGTTCGGTGAGTTTTCTGTTTCTCATTTTTCTGATGAGGATACTTTTGCTTTAAGAAATCTTTCTAGGTTCAGGTTTGCTCTTGTTGATGAAGCTTCTGATTGGAAGAGAAAGCTTGTTTGTATTTTAGATCAGGTTTTCCCTGAGTATTCTTCGCTTTTTTCTAATATTTATGGTGTGGCTTCTAAGGAGCTTTTGAGTAAGTATCCTTTGCCTGAGGATATGATTTCTATTCCTGCTGATGAGCTTGCTAAGATGTTGTCTAAGTGTAGTAAGGGTCGCTTTGGTATTGATAAGGCTAAAGAAATTCAAGAGAAGGCTTCTAATTCTTTTGGTGTTAAGTTTGCTTTAAAGTCTTTTTCTTTTCAAATTAAACAGATTATTGCTCAAATTTCTTTTCTTGAAGATCAGATAGCTGATATTGAAGATGAAATTTCTTCTATGATTAATTCTTTATGCCCTGTTATTACTTCTATCACCGGTATTGGTGATGTCTTAGGTGCTGCTATTTTCTCAGAAATTGGTGATATTTCTCGTTTTGAGAGAGCTAATCAGTTGGTTGCTTATGCTGGTTTAGATGTTGCTGTTAAGCAATCTGGCAATTTTAATGCTACTGATACTAAGATTTCTAAACGTGGTTCTCCTTATCTTAGACGTGCTATTTGGCTTGCTGCTAGTGTTGCTGCTTTTAAAGATCCTGCTTTGTCTGTTTATTATCAAAAGCTTAGACAAAGGGGTAAGGCGCATGGTACAGCTATTGGTGCAGTTGCTAGAAAACTTACTAACATAATTTTTGCTGTTTTAAGAGATAACAAAACTTACATACCGAATATTTAGTTGTTATTTAGTTTTTCTAAGCCTAATTTTTAGGCTTATTTGATGTGCCATAAATTACAAGATTAATTATTTTTTATTTTCTCTTGACATTTGATAGCTGGTCTA
>NZ_JAMXSL010000077.1:0-1386 GCF_026131715.1 Anaerococcus sp. NML200537
GAAAGACTAACTATTAAAAGTCAAGAGGTGAAACAAAGAAAATATAAGTAATGATATTGATAAAAACTGAATAAAAATAAGCATGAAAAAGCACCCTAAAGTTTAAGATTAAAAATAGGGTTAGTAAAGTTTTTTGCCTTTTAAATAGTAATTTTCTCAAAAGAACCAGTAAATGAAAAAGGCTATGCCAGAGCAAAGCTCGCCATTTATAGAACCTTTATCAAAAATTTGTAAACAGTTAAGCAAAAACTAACTCTGCACTTGATAAGGTTCATCTTTAGTAAGGACAGCAAAAATAGTATGACAAAGCTTTCTAGCAACTGCATTGGTAGCAACTAGATGATGTTTTCCTTCACTAATCTTTTTTTGATAATAATCTGAGAAAACAGGATCACAAAATTCAGCTCTAAGAGCAGATTGAAACAAAGCACGTCTAAGGTATGGAGAACCTCTTTTACTCATATGATTGTAAGTAGATTCATATTCTCCAGACTGAGAAACGCTAGCATCCAAACCAGCATAAGCGACCAGTTTAGAAGGATTAGAAAATCTTTTAATATCACCAATCTCACCTAATATAGTAGCTGCATTAACAGAACCGATACCTGGAATAGTAGTAATTGGAGAATTAAGTTTTTCAAGTAAAACCTCAATTTCATTCTCAACATTAGAAACCTGATTTTGAATAAAAGAAATTTGCTCAATAAGCATTTTGATTTGAAGACTAAATGAGTCCAGGCAGAAATTAATACCAAAAGAAGAAGAAGCCTTTTTAGAAAGCTCATCAATCTTCTTAGAAGCATAGTTTTTCCTAGTAACAGACTCAAGAAAAGTATTCAAATCATCAGAATTAATATCCTCAAAATCAGAAGGAGTAGAGAAATTTGAAAGAATTTCCTTAGAAGTCTTTCCAAAAATATTACTAAAAGAAGAGGCATATTCAGGGAAAACTTGATCTAGAAGTGCAATAGTTTTTCTTTTAAGATCGCCAATTGAAGAAATGAGGTAGGATCTAAATCTGGAAAGATTTCTCAAAGACAAATAATCTTCATTAGAAAGTGAAGTCTCAACAAAATCTCCATATCTAAGAAGATCAGCTATTAAAAGAGAATCAATAATATCAGTTTTTCTCTTTCTAATCTCAATACCTTGTCGCCAACCATCAGTTTGTATTGGATTGATAAGACGAACAGTAAAGTTTTTTTGGGCAAGATATGAGTATAGAGATAACCAATAATGACCTGTAGCTTCCATCCCAACTTCAAGTTCATCTTTGAAAGCTTCTAGTTTAAGGATTAAACTCTCAGCACCATCAATGGAATTTGAAAAAGAAAAAGCCTTAAAAATAACTTTTTTCTTGTCATCAACTAATGAAGCAACATGAGT
>NZ_JAMXSL010000078.1:0-1343 GCF_026131715.1 Anaerococcus sp. NML200537
CGATTGTAACTTTTGGTTTTTCCTTATCTCCTGGATAATTTGGAACTGTTACTGCATCTGTTATCTCTTTATCTGATGGTTTTTGACCTTTTTCTTTTTCAACTGGTTTTGTTTCAGGTTCATATTTTTCGTTATCTTTAGCGTCTGCTTTACCAGTTGTTGCTGTAGCTTTATCTGATGGTTTCTTACCATCTACTGTTGCTACTGCTTTTATAACATCATTTTCTTTTGGTTCTTTGCCTGAAGGTACATCTGCTTTCCAATTACCATCTTCGTCAGCTGTTGTCTCTACTTTTGTTCCATCTGGAAGTTCTACCACAACTTTAGCATTTGGTTCTGATGTTCCTGTGATTGTCTTATCGTCAGCTTTTGGTGCTGTGATTACAGGTGTTGCTGTTTGACCGATTTTTGTAGCTGTTGCTGTGATTGTTGCATTGTCAGCTGTTATTGCTGTTCCTGGTTTTGTTGACCATGTTGGATTTTCATATCCTTCTTTTACTGTTACTTTTGGATATTGTCCTTCTGTTAATGCTACACCATCTTTTACATCGTATACTTTGACATTATCAAGTTTTTCGATGCCATCACCTGCTACGAAGGTTACTCTATGGTAGCCATCTGGTGTTTTTGCATCTGGATTGTTTGTTCTATCAATGACATCATCTAATTTTGCTACATTGATTTTTGCTGTTGCATTGTCTGTAGATTTGTCTGGATAAGTTACTACTACTGGAATTTCTACTGATTTGTCAGCATCTTTTTCACTTGGTGTGTAGGTTACTTTTCCTGTGTTTTCATCTATTGTTGCGCCTTCTGGAGCATCTTTTCCTAGTGTGTATTTTGTTCCTTCTGGTGCTTTTGCGTCTTTTCCATCTGCATCTTTGTATGTTGGTGCATCTGTTGTTACAGGTGTACCTGCTTTTCCATCTTTGTCTGCATATGATGGGATTAGCTTATCAGCATCTGTTTGTGCTGGTGTTGTTTTTGTAGCTGTTGCTGTTATTGTTGCATTGTCAGCTGTTATTGGTGTTCCTGCTGGTGTTGACCATGTTGGATTTTCATATCCTTCTTTTACTGTTACTTTTGGATATTGTCCTTCTGTTAATGCTACACCATCTTTTACATCGTATACTTTAACATTATCTAGTTTTTCGATACCGTCACCTGCTACGAATTTTACTCTATGGTAGCCATCTGGTGTTTTTGCATCTGGATCGTTTGTTCTATCAATGACATCATCTAATTTTGCTACATTGATTTTTGCTGTTGCATTGTCTGTAGATTTGTCTGGATAAGTTACTACTACTGGAATTTCTACTGATTTGTCAGCATCTTTTTCACTT
>NZ_JAMXSL010000079.1:0-1019 GCF_026131715.1 Anaerococcus sp. NML200537
GAAGAAAGAGAACGTGGAATCACAATCAACACATCAGTAGTAGAATACGAAACAGAAAAAAGACACTACGCACACATCGACGCTCCAGGCCACGCTGACTACGTTAAAAACATGATCACAGGTGCAGCACAAATGGACGGTGCAATCATCGTAGTATCTGCAGCAGATGGTCCAATGCCACAAACAAGAGAACACATCCTACTAGCAAGACAGGTAGGTATACCAAAAATCGCAGTATTCTTAAACAAAGAAGACCAAGTAGATGACCCAGAACTAATCGAACTAGTAGAAATGGAAGTAAGAGACCTACTAAACGAATACGACTTCGATGGCGACAACTGCCCAGTAGTAGTAGGATCAGCTCTAAAATCACTAGAAGAAGGTGGAGAAGGTCCATGGTCAGATAAGATTCTTGAACTAATGGATGATGTAGATGAATACTTCGACATCCCAGAAAGAGACAACGACCAACCATTCCTAATGCCAGTAGAAGACGTAATGACAATCTCAGGACGTGGAACAGTAGCAACAGGTAGAGTAGAAAAAGGAACACTAAAAGTAGGCGATACAGTAGAAATCGTAGGTCTAACAGAAAAAACATCTCAAGCAGTAGTAACAGGTGTAGAAATGTTCCATAAATCACTAGACCAAGCAGAATCAGGAGACAACGTAGGAGTACTTCTAAGAGGAGTTCAAAGAGACGAAATCTCAAGAGGCCAAGTACTAGCAAAACCAGGTTCAGTACACCCACACACAGAATTCGAAGGTCAAGTATACGTACTAACCAAAGAAGAAGGTGGACGTCACACACCATTCTTCTCAGGCTACAGACCACAATTCTTCTTCAGAACAACAGATGTTACAGGTGACATCCAACTAGAAGACGGAGTAGAAATGGTAATGCCAGGAGACAACGCAACATTCAAGATCACACTTCAAAAGCCAATCGCTCTAGAAGAAGGTCTAAGATTCGCTGTTCGTGAAGGTGGTAGAACAGTAGCATCAGGAGTTGTTTCTAA